>JAEZSU010000171.1 GCA_023421635.1 Actinomycetes bacterium
GGGTCGCCCCGTCGGCGGCGCTCGCGAATCCCGATCGGGCATCCGCGAGCCCGTCGAGGAGCTGCAACGCGGCCTGCTCGCCGACGAGCGACGCCACCGAGCGCCGGATCTTCTCGATCGCCTGCGACCCGATCGTGGACGCGAGGTAGTTGTTCGCGTCGTTCGTCGCGAGCAGCAGCGTCGCCTGATGCGGGTCGTCGCCGCCCGCGGATGCGAGCGCGGTCGAGAAATCGCTCGGGATCGTCACCGCGAAGTCCACCTCGCCGCGTTCGAGCGCCGTCTCGGCAGCGTCGGCATCCATCCGGCGCCAGTCGAACGATCCGTCCTCGACGAGGCTGTCCGCCACCTGGTCGCCGTAGGCGGTGGGTTCGCCGTCCACGGTGGCGCCCTCGTCGGCGACCACGAGCGCGACCGGCACGAGGTCCAGCCGCGCGTACGGGTCCTGGTTGGCCCAGAGGTACAGCCCGCCGTAGAGCACGGGCACGATCAGCAGCGCCGCGAGGGCGAGCCGCGACATCCCGCCACCGGTGAGGCGGCGCAGCTCCGCCATGATCATCGCCGGAACTCTCATCGCGCCACCTCCATGCTCGCCTCGGCGCGCTCGGCACGACCGTCGAGCACGGCGCCGGCGGCCGCGCCGGCGATGACCAGCATCCCGACGCCGCGTCCGGCGAACTCCTCGGCCAGCTCCCACCATGCGGTGGGGTCGCCGCCGTGGCGGTCGGGCGAGACGAGCACGACGGCTTCCACGTCGGATCGGAGCACGGTCAGCTCCAGGAGCAGCCGCAGCCGGTCGGTGGGCGCGACGTCGGCGATCGGGATGCGGGCCAGCCCGCTCATCCCCATCCCGCCGAGCCAGGTGCGCGCGGCCAGCGGGTTCGCGCCCCTGCCTGCGAACATGAGCTCCTCGGCGACCACGCCGTAGACCGACACGTTCGGTGCGGGCTCGGACACGTCGGGGGCGTCGACCAGGGCGACCCGGCGGCGGATGGCGCGGGCGTCCCGCGCCCCGTCGATGCGCACGGACCCGGTGTCGGGCCGCATCCGCCCGCTGGCGATGAGGCCGAGGACCGTGGGACGCTGCTCGGTCTCCGCCACGGCCAGGCGCGCGGTCCCTGTGCCGAAGTCGAGCGAGGTCTCCGGCAGCGCCAGTCCTCGTCCCTTCGAGACCCGTTCGAGTTCGATGCGCATCAGGCGGATACCCATCCCTGGTCCGGCAGCGCCGCGAGGACATCCGTGCTCTCGCGCCACGACAGCCCCGCGATGCCGAGCACGGCGTGCACGGCGACGGTGCGGATCTCGGATGCGGGGGCGTCCATCCGTGTGACCGCGCTGCGCGCTGCCTCCTCGATCATGCGCGACAGCAGCGTCGCCGCGATGTCGGGACGGAGGGTGCCCGCCTCCTGGCCTGCCCGGACGATCTCGACCACCCGCTCGCGGAGCGGGCGGAGGGCCGCCGCGGTCTGCGCCACGTGGGCGTCGCTGAGTGCGAGTGCGGCGGCGAGGCGCACCTGCGCCGCCTCCTGCCACAGCCGCACGGCGAGACCCGCGAGCGCGGAGGGCGCGTCGTCGATCCGGAGCTGCGCGGCGATCGCGTTGAAGCGTTCGGCCCCGGTTCGGATGAGTTCGCCGAGCAGCTCGTCCCGGTCGGTGAAGTGCCCGTAGACCGCGCGCCGGGAGAGCCCGGCGGCGCGGGCGATGGCATCCATGGAGGCCGCTGGATCGTCGGCGACGACGCCACGGGCGGCGGTGAGCAGGGCCGCGCGGTTGGCGACGGCATCCTTGCGCGAACGAGGGACTGGGGCGGTGGTCACCGCCGCAGTCTACGCCCGAATGTGCACAGTAGTGTGCACTTTCCTGTGGCCGGGGTCAGTCGGTGCCGAGGTCGAACGCGGAGGACTCGTTGACCGCATCCGTCGCTTCGGCCAGCTGTGCCTCGGCCGAGGTGTGCGGCTGCGCGCTCTCGGTGATCTCGCCCGCCTCGCCGCGCTGGAGCGCGCCGACGAGCGCCCCCGTCGGGCCGCCGATGAGGCCCATGCCGGCGTACTGCTCCAGGCGGGTGCGGGAATCGGCGATGTCGAGGTTGCGCATGGTGAGCTGGCCGATGCGGTCGGTCGGGCCGAACGCCGCGTCGCCCACACGCTCCATGGAGAGCTTGTCGGGGCCGTACGACATCACCGGCGCGGTGGTGTCGAGCACCGTGTAGTCCTCGCCGCGGCGCAGACGCAGCGCGACGGTGCCGGTGATCGTGGAACCGACCCACTTCTGGATCGACTCGCGGAGCATGAGCGACTGCGGCTCCAGCCAGCGGCCCTCGTACATGAGGCGGCCGAGGCGGCGGCCCTGCTCGTGGTAGGTGGCCAGGGTGTCCTCGTTGACGATGGCGTTCACGAGGCGCTCGTACGCCGTGAACAGCAGCGCCATGCCGGGGGCCTCGTAGATGCCCCGCGACTTCGCCTCGATGATGCGGTTCTCGATCTGGTCGCTCATGCCCAGGCCGTGGCGGCCGCCGATGCGGTTGGCCTCGAAGACGAGCTCGACCGGATCGGTGTACTCGACGCCGTTCAACGCGACCGGGCGGCCGCGGTCGAAGGTGACCGTGACGTCCTCAGTCGCGATCTCGACCTCGGGGTCCCAGAACCGCACGCCCATGATCGGCTCGACCGTCTCGAGCGACACGTCGAGGTGCTCGAGGGTCTTCGCCTCGTGAGTGGCGCCCCAGATGTTCGCGTCGGTCGAGTACGCCTTCTCCGCGGAGTCGCGGTAGGGGAAGCCGTGCTCGACGAGCCACTCGCTCATCTCCTTGCGGCCGCCGAGCTCGGTGACGAAGTTCGCGTCGAGCCACGGCTTGTAGATGCGCAGGGCGGGGTTCGCGAGCAGGCCGTAGCGGTAGAACCGCTCGATGTCGTTGCCCTTGTAGGTGGAGCCGTCGCCCCAGATGTCGACGCCGTCCTCCTTCATGGCGCGCACGAGGAGCGTGCCGGTGACGGCGCGGCCGAGGGGCGTGGTGTTGAAGTAGGTGCGGCCGCCGGAACGGATGTGGAACGCGCCGCAGGAGAGGGCGACGAAGCCCTCCTCGACCAGCGCGGTCTTGCAGTCGACCAGGCGCGAGACCTCGGCACCGTACTGCGTCGCACGGCCCGGGATCGACGCGATGTCGTCCTCGTCGGGCTGCCCGAGGTCACCGGTGTAGGTGCAGGGGACGGCGCCCTTGTCGCGCATCCAGGCCACGGCGACGGAGGTGTCGAGTCCTCCCGAGAAAGCGATGCCGACGCGCTCGCCGACGGGGAGGGACTCGAGAACCTTGGTCATACCGCAATTCTACCGAGCGCGGGGCGCCCCGATTTCCGCGCTCGGCGGCGCCGGCCGCTGTGGACAACCTGCGCGCGCCCCGGGCGCCCGCAGCACACTAGTGCGATTGAAGAACGAAGGGTGGGCAGATGAGTTTCGACGTCATGGTGTTCGACCCCGCAGGCGCGCCGGACGAGCCTTCGCGTATCGGCACATGGCTGCGCGAACTCGACGACGCCTCCACGGCGCGGGGCGCGGAGGCGTCCACGGCGCTTTCGGTCTGGGAACGCGACATGCGCACGCTGTTTCGCGGCTATGAAGAGGCTCCGGAGACCCTCCCCGATGACGGACGATTCGCGGGGTACACCCGGCAGGGATCGTCGATCCGGCTCGCCTGCACCTACAGCGTCGCCGCCGACCTCGAGGCGGCCCTCCTCGCCACGGCTCCGCAGCACAGGGTGGGGTTCTGGATCATGAGTGCGGGGCCACAACGGATCTGGGTCCCCCCGGCTCGCCCGCTCGACACCTCACCGGTCGCGGGCTTCACCCTCACCCTGGAGGGCCGCGGCGACATCGACGACCCGTCCGAGGCGCAGGTCGCAGCGGCAGCGGGATGGCTGGACATCGAGTACGGGCCTGGGTTCCTGATCCTCGAGCGTGCGGATGGGGACTATGTACAGGCGGCGGGCGGATCTGCGGGGCTGACCGTCGAGTGGCGCACGGACGCCGCGTCTCCGAGCTTCCGTCATCGGGTCGCGGCGACCTCGGCGGACGAGTCCGGCGAGATGATCCCCCTCCAAGGCCACGGGCGCACGCATCCCGTGTTGCCGAACGAGCGGTTGTTCGCGCGTGACGCCGGCCTGATCTTCCGCGACTTCCTGCGGGGAGACGACCCGACTCCACGGTACGCCTGGCACGACATCACGCAGCAGCTCGGCGCGAAGGGATGACGCGCCGTTCCGCCCGCGCTCGGTGCGAGGTCGACACCGGTCCGGCCCCGATCCACCTGGCGCACCCAACCTTGGCCTGACCGGCCCTTCAGCGCTCCTCGATAGGATGGGGTGTACCGGTCCATCACCGAGGGAGCATCCCACATGCCAGGCATCGTGATCGTCGGCGTCCAATGGGGCGACGAAGGCAAGGGGAAGGCCACCGATCTGCTCGGCGACCGGACCGACTGGGTCGTCAAGTTCAACGGCGGCAACAACGCGGGTCACACGGTGGTGATCGGCGACGAGAAGTACGCGCTGCACC
>JAEZSU010000238.1 GCA_023421635.1 Actinomycetes bacterium
GTGCTGGCATGGGTGGCGGGGGTGTTCTGCGCCGTCGTCGTCGGCACGCTGGTGGTGCTCGCCGTGCCCGCGCTGCCGGCCGCGGTCACGCTCGTCGGCGACACCCTTCGCGGCGCGGGGCACGTGCCGGCCTTCGCGCAGCGCGGCGCCGGCGACAAGGGCGACACCACGGCGCCGGAGTGCCAGGCGCTCTACACCGATGCGCTCTGGTCGCAGCTGACCCAGCGCGCCGGGGGAGACCCGGTGCAGGACGCCTCGGGACCGGCCACGTCCGCGCCGACGCTCATCGCCGCGCTCGCCCCCGCCGTGCGGGTCACCTGCACGTTCACCGGCATCAACACCGGCCGGATCGTCACCACGGTGGCAGATGTCGCCCCGGATGCGGCGGCCGTCGCGGAGGCGGCGCTGGAGGTGAGCGGCTTCGTCTGCGCGGACTTCTCCGGCGGCATCCGCTGCACCCGTGCCGAGGGCGGGGTCATCGAGGAGGACGTCGTCCGCGACGGGGTGTGGGTCACCACCACCTTCGAGGGCTGGCAACCCGACCGCTACGCGGAACGGATGGCCGCGCAGCTCTGGCCGTGACGTCGCCGCTCAGCCGAAGAGGTGCTGGACGATGCTGTCGGTGTAGCCGCTCGGCGCCAGGTTCGAGTACGACGTGTCCACGAGCACGTCATCGCGCCAGAACAGGGTCCGCCCATCCTCGACCGGGTACTGCTCGTTGATCCAGCGCTTCTCGCAGCGCGTGCCGCCCGCCGGGGTGTAGCAGGTGAAGCCCTGCTCGTCGGCGAGGCGGTTCAACAGGTCGAGTGCGGGACCGCGGGACAGGCGCGAGACGGTGGTCTCCAGGAACGTCGTGTCCGCACCGGGATCACGCCACAGGCACACGAGCGTCCCGTCCGGCTGCACCCCGGTCGGGATGCCGTTGGCGGCGTCGTTCAGCGGTGTCGGGTCGAGCTGCGACAGCACCGCGTCGGAGAGCATCGCGCGGCAGTCGGTTGGCATGGCGACCGGTGTCGGGTTCGGTGTGGGCGACACGGACGGCGTCGGTGTCGCTTCGGCCTCCGGGGTGCCCGACGTCACGGAGGCGGTCGGGGTGCTCGCCGAAGGCTCGGGCGCGCACCCCACCAGCGCGGCGAGGCAGAGGACGGCGACGCAGGCGAAGGATGCGGAGCGGGCGCGGGTGGACATGGGCACACGCTAGCGGCCCGATTCACGGGAGGGACTGCGCGCCTGCGCGAGTCCCCCGGTGGGGACGGTTACGCTCTGGGTGCGGGCGAGCGCCCCGCATGAGGAGCGGATTGCGATGAGTGACCCCAACACCACCCCGGACGGCGAGCCCGTCGCGGAGGAGACGAGCACGGACGACGCCGTCGCCCGCGCCAATGAGGGCCTCGCCGACGCGGAGGTCGCCGGACGGGAGGCCGTCGGCGAGCCCGAGGTCGTCGAGACGACCACCGTCGAGGAGGTCGTGGTCGAGCCCGAGGCGGGGACCGGCGAGCGCGTCGTGGCGGACGAGGTCGTCGTCGAGGAGGTCGCCTGGTACGACCGCCCGCTCGAGGAGACCCCCGGCGCGGCCGCGCCCGAGCCCGTCGTGGTGGCCGAGGCCGCGGCCGCCGCCCCCATCCGGGACGAGCGCGCCGCAGCGGACGCACCCGCCGACACGGACGTCGCCCCCGCAGACACCTACGTCGCCCCGGCAGACACCTACGTCGCGCCCGCAGGTGCGCAGCCGATCTTCGTGCAGGCCCCCGAGCCGCCTCGCCCGCGCGGCAACCGCAGTGCGGCCGGACTCATCGGCCTGCTCGCAGCGGTGGCGTTCGCGGTGCTCTACCTCGGCATCATCCTGGCTGCCGCGTTCGCCTTCGGCTTCCTCGCCGGCGACACGTTCGTCGACTACGTCGTCGGCACCCTCAGCTCCTGGCTGTTCTGGACGCCGGTCCTGACCTTCTTCCTGGGGTTCTGGCTGCTCGGCGCGGTCCTGAACCGGGGACGCTGGGCGCACTGGGTCATCTGGGGCATCCTCGTCGGCGTCGTCGCCTACGCCGGCTACATCCTCGGCGTGCTGCTGCAGGCGCCGTTCTGGCTCGTCAGCGCGCGTGAGGGCGAGGCGCTCGTGTCCGGGCAGCTGTTCGCCCCCTACGCGATCGTGGCGTTCGTGCTGGGTCGCGAGCTGACCATCTGGTTCGGTGCCTGGGTCGCCGCCCGCGGTCGCCGGGTCACCGAACTCAACGAGACCGCCCAGCGGGAGTACGAGCGCACCCTCGAGGCGGGGCCCCAGCTGCAGCAGCGATGACCCCGCAGGCGCCGCCCCCGCAACCGCCGGTCCGCCCGGCAGTGGCGCTGGTGTTCTGCCTCATCGGGTTCTTCGCGCTCACGGTGGCGGGCCTCGGGCTCGCGAGTCTCGCCACCGACAGCGACGTCATCGCGGTGCGCGGGCTCGGCCTCTGGCCCGGTGTGATCGGCATCGCTGCGGCGGTCGCCGCGTTCGCAGGCACGGTGTGGTCGGCGGTACGACGGGTCCGTCCGTCGTTCGGGGCGGTCGTCGTCGTGGTCGTCGGCACCTGGCTGGCCTACGTC
>JAEZSU010000284.1 GCA_023421635.1 Actinomycetes bacterium
AGAATATCCGCTCCTTCCACGCCGCCCAGAAGGAGCGCTCCTGGTGGGTGCCTTCCGCCGACGGCACCATGCTCGGCCAGATCGTCACCCCGGTGGACGCGGCCGGCTGCTACGTGCTCACCGAGGACCGCTGGGTCGTCGGTGGCGCGATCAACAACGGCGGCGCGACGCTCGACTGGGTGCGCGGACTGCTCACGCCGGACGCCGTGGCGGGGGACGAGGCGGAGCTCCTCGCGCTCGCCGCACGCGCCAGGCCGGGCTCGGGCGGGCTCATCATGCTGCCCGCGCTCCTCGGCGAACGCGCGCCGCACTGGAGCACCCTGTCCCGGGGCGCGTACATCGGACTCACCCGGGCCCACCGGCGCGAGCACCTCGTCCGCGCCGCGATCGAGGGCGTCTGCCTGCAGCTCGACCTCGTGCTCGCCTCGATGCGGGCCGCGGGGCTCGAGATCACCACGATCCGCGTGACGGGCGGGGTGACCCGCAGTGCGCTGTGGCGGCGGATCCTCGCGGACGTGCTGGACACGCCCCTCGAGTTCGCCGAGGGGCCCGAGGGCTCCGGCTTGGGTGCCGCGATCCTGGGCATGGACGCGCTGGGGCTCGTCGGGTCCATCGACGTGGCGTCCGAGCTGGTCCCGGTCCACGAGCGGATGGCGCCGGATGCCGAGGCCGCCGCCGTGTACCGGCGCATCCAGCCGGTGTTCGAGTCGCTGCACGCGCAGCTGATGCCCGCCTACCGGAAGCTGCGCCGGCTCGCGCCGTCGCTGCCGCTGGACCTCGACCCGGCGTGAGCCGGGGGAGGGGATCAGCGCGACTTGCGGAAGGGCGAGTGCCCCATCGCGAACATCGCGCCGAACGCGCTCACCGCGCCGACCAGCACGAGGGCGACGATGGTGCCCACGAGGACGTCGGAGGCGAGGGTCGGATTCACCAGGGTCGTCAGGTGCACGGTCATGAGAGGCCCTTCGTGGGGTCGGGTGGGACGGTTCTCATGGTATCGGCCTCGCTGGTAGACTCAGGACGAACTTCGGCGAGGGATGCATCGGCATCCGTAATCGACGAGGGTGTGCAGGCCTCCGGTTTCCTCACGCGCTCGCGTTCGAGTCGAATCCGAACCAATCGTCCATGGGCCTGTCGGCCCCGCAAGGAGCAACATCATGTCGGAAGACACCAAGGTCGCAGCAGAGCTGCGCACGCAGTTCGGCAAGGGCTTCGCCCGTCGCCTCCGCGCCGCAGGTCAGATCCCGGCCGTCCTGTACGGCCACGGCACCGAGCCGGTCCACCTGGCCCTGCCCGGCCACCAGCTCGCGCTGCTGGTCCGCCGCGCCAACGCCGTGCTCGAGCTGTCGGTCGACGGCGCCGAGCACCTCGCGCTGGTCAAGGACGTGCAGAAGGACCCGGTGCGCCAGATCATCGAGCACATCGACCTGCTCGTCGTGAAGAAGGGCGAGAAGGTCACGGTCGAGGTCCCGGTCGTCGTCGTGGGCGAGTCGGCCCCCGGCACGATCGCGAACCTCGACGCGACCACCGTCACGCTCGAGGTCGAGGCCACCCACATCCCGCAGCACGTCGAGCTCTCCGTCGAGGGCCTCGAGGACGGCACCCACATCACGGCCGCCGACCTGAAGCTGCCCCGCGGCGCTGCGCTCGCCGTCGACGGCGACCTGCTGATCGTCGCCGTCTCCGTCCCCGCCGCGACCCTCGCGGCCGAGGAGGAGATCGCCGAGGCCGATGCCGAGGTCGCCGCCGAGCAGTCGGAGGAGGCCGCGGAGTAATCCGCGCCCGGCCGGGGCACCGTCCCGGTCACCACGCGTCATGTCCCACGTTCTGCCGGTTCGGTCCTCCGAATCCGGCGGAACGTGGGACATGCTCGTTCACGCACACGGAAGAAGGATGCGGACATGGCGCAGACCTGGGTGGTCGTCGGTCTCGGGAACCCCGGGCCGCGCTACGAGGCCACGCGGCACAACGTCGGGCAGATGGTCGTGGACGAGCTCGCCGCGCGCCGCTCGGAGACCTTCCGTGCGCACAAGGCCAACGCCCGTGTCGCCGAGACGTGGCTGCGCCCCGGCGGGGACAAGCTCGTGCTCGTGAAGCCGAACAGCTTCATGAACGTCTCCGGCGGCCCGGTCGCTGGTGTCGCCGGGTTCTACGGCGTGCCGCCCGAGCGGGTCGTCGTCGTCCACGACGAACTGGACATCCCGTTCGACTCGCTCAAGCTCAAGGTCGGCGGCGGCCACGGCGGACACAACGGCGTCCGCGACGTGGCCAAGGCGCTCGGCACCGCCGACTTCCCTCGGGTGCGGGTGGGCATCGGCCGGCCGCCGGGCCGGCAGGACCCGGCGGACTGGGTACTCGACCCGTTCTCGGCCAGCGACCGCAAGACGCTGCCGAACCTCATCGCCGACGCCGCCGACGCGGTCGAGCTGCTCGTCGACGAGGGGCTGCTCGCCGCCCAGCAGCGCTGGCACGCGCCCAGGTGACCTGGCGGGAACGTAGGATCGTGTGGTGACAGTTCCAGGGATCGTCCGCGCCCTCGCACAGTCCGACACCTTCGAGCAGGCCCTCCGCGCCGCCGGCGGCGACGTCGCGTTCTCGTTGCCGACCGCGCTGGATGCACCGCTGCTGGCAGGCCTGCTGGAGCGCCGCCGTGAGGAGGGCGCACCGGCTGCGCTCCTCGTCGTCGCACCCACCGGCCGGCGGGCCGAGTCGCTCGGGCCGGCGCTCGAGGCACTCGTGCCGGGCGTCGAGGTGCTGCACATGCCGGCGTGGGAGACACTGCCGCACGAGCGGCTCAGCCCGAGCCCGGAAACGGTCGGGCGTCGCATCGACGTGCTCCGGCGGATGGCGACCTGGGACGGCGCCGCGCCCCTCATCGTCACCGCCTCCGTCCGCGGCGCGCTGCAACCGCTCGCTCCCGGGCTCGCCGACATCCCGCCGGTGTCGCTGGCGGTCGGCGGGCGCGGCCAGGAGCTCGACGAGGTCATCGCGCAGCTCATCGAGCGCGCCTACCACCGGGTCGACATGGTCTCCCGCCGCGGCGAGTTCGCCGTCCGCGGTGGCATCCTCGACGTGTTCCCGCCGACCGCCGACCACCCCTACCGCATCGAGTTCTTCGGTGACGAGGTCGACCAGATCCGGGCGTTCTCGGTCGCCGACCAGCGCTCCCTGCCGGGGGAGATCGGCACCGTCGAGCTGCTCGCCAGCCGCGAGCTGCTGCTCACCCCCGAGGTGCGCGAGCGCGCAGCGGGGCTCATCGAGTCCTTCCCCGCGCTCACCGGGATGCTGGAGAAGATGTCGCAGGGCATCCCCGTGGAGGGGATGGAGTCGCTCACCCCGGCGCTCGTGACGGGGCTCGTGACCCTCGTCGACTACCTGCCGGGCGGGGCCGCCGTCGCCCTCGTCGACCCGGAGCGGGCGCGCACCCGCGCCACGACCCTCGCCGACACCAACCGGGAGTTCCTGGAGGCCGTGTGGAGCGCGGCCGTCGCGGGTGCCGACACCCCCGTCGACCTCGGCGCCGGCGACTACGTCACCCTCGACGAGCTCCACGAGGCGACCGAGGCGCGCGGCGGGGTGTGGTGGGCGCTCAGCGCCTTCGACTCCGGCGCGGCGGATGCGGCCGAGCTCGGCCTCGACGTCGACGACGCCGTGCTGCGCATCGACGCCACACCCGTGCCGTCGTTCGCGGGGAACGTCGACGGTGCGACGGAACTGGTCGCCTCGCTCCTGCGCGACGACTGGCGGGTCGTGGTCACCGCCGCGGGCACCGGGCTCGCAGACCGCGCGCGCGACGTGCTGGCCGAGCGCGGCATCGCCGCCCGCCGAGTGCCGGAGCTGCTCACCCCGCCCGAGCCGGGCGTCGCCCTCATCGTCGCCTGCGGCCTCGAACGCGGCTTCCAGGCGCCGGGCGCGAAGCTCGCCGTCATCACGGAGTCCGAGTTCTACGGCCGAGCCGTCTCCGGCGACAACCGGGGGCCCAAGAAGCTCGCCTCCCGCCGCCGCAACGTCGTCGACCCGCTGCAGCTGAAGCCGGGCGACATCGTGGTGCACGCCACCCACGGCATCGGCAAGTTCGTCGAACTCGTCCAGCGCGAGGTGTCCTCCGGCGGCCGGAACCCGGTCAAGAGCATGCGCGAGTACCTGGTGCTGGAGTACGCCCCGTCCAAGCGCGGGCACCCCGGCGACAAGCTCTTCGTGCCCACCGACCAGCTCGACCTGCTGTCCCGCTACGTCGGCGGCGAGACCCCGACGCTGTCGAAGATGGGCGGCAGCGACTGGGCCGCGGCCAAGGGGCGGGCGCGCAAGGCCGTCCGCGACATCGCGGTCGAGCTCGTGAAGCTGTACTCGGCGCGCATGGCGGCGAAGGGGCACGCGTTCGGCCCCGACACCCCGTGGCAGCGCGAGCTGGAGGAGGCGTTCCCGTTCGCGGAGACCCCCGACCAATTGCAGACGATCGACGAGATCAAGGCCGACATGGAGAAGCCGATCCCGATGGACCGGCTGCTCTCGGGCGACGTCGGGTTCGGCAAGACCGAGGTCGCGGTGCGGGCGGCGTTCAAAGCCATCCAGGACGGCAAGCAGGTCGCGATGCTCGTGCCGACCACGCTCCTGGTCAAGCAGCACCTGGAGACGTTCGCGGAGCGCTTCGCCGGGTTCCCGGTGAAGGTGCGGGCGCTCTCCCGGTTCCAGACCGACAAGGAGGCCCGCGAGGTCGTCGCCGGGCTCGCGGACGGCACGGTCGACATGGTGATCGGCACCCACCGCATCCTCACCGAGAAGGTGCAGTTCAAGGACCTCGGCCTGATGATCATCGACGAGGAGCAGCGGTTCGGTGTCGAGCACAAGGACGCGCTGAAGAAGCTGAAGACCAACGTCGACATCCTCGCCATGAGCGCCACCCCGATCCCGCGCACACTCGAGATGGCGGTGACCGGCATCCGCGAGATGTCGACCCTGGCCACCCCGCCCGAGGATCGGCACCCGATCCTGTCGTACGTCGGACCGCGCTCGGACAAGCAGATCGCCGCGGCGATCCGCCGTGAGCTGCTCCGCGAGGGGCAGGTGTTCTTCGTGCACAACCGGGTGTCATCCATCCAGCGCGTCGCGGCGCAGCTCGCCGAGCTCGTCCCGGAGGCGCGGATCGCGGTCGCACACGGCCAGATGGGCGAGCACCAGCTCGAACAGGTCGTGGACGACTTCTGGGAGCGCCGCGCCGACGTGCTGGTGTGCACCACGATCGTCGAGACGGGCCTGGACATCTCCAACGCCAACACGATCATCATCGACCGGGCCGACAAGTACGGGCTCAGCCAGCTCCACCAGCTGCGCGGGCGCGTCGGCCGCGGCCGGGAGCGCGCGTATGCGTACTTCCTCTACGACGAGAACAAGCCGCTGTCCGAAACGGCGGCCGACCGGCTCGAGACCATCGCGGTCAACAACGACCTCGGGTCGGGGATGCAGGTGGCCCTCAAGGATCTCGAGATCCGCGGCGCCGGCAACCTCCTCGGGGCCGAGCAGGCCGGCCACATCGCCGGGGTCGGGTTCGACCTCTACCTGCGGATGATCGGCGAAGCGGTCGCGACATTCCGCGGCGAGGACACCGAGGGGCCGGCCGAGCTGCGGCTGGAGCTGCCGGTGCAGGCCCGCATCCCCGAGACCTACATCGACAGCGAACGGCTGCGCCTCGAGGCGTACCAGAAGCTGTCGGCCGCGGCGTCGGCCGCCGCGAAGGACGACGCGCTCGACCTCGTCGTGGAGGAGCTCACCGACCGCTACGGCGCACCGCCCGCCGAGGTCGAGGGGCTCGTGCGCATGGCGCGCCTGCGTCGCCGCGCGGCGAAGGCGGGCCTCACGGACGTCGTGGCGATGGGTCCGAACCTGCGGGTCGCCCCGGCGCACCTGCCGGACTCGCTGCGCGTGCGCCTGCAGCGGCTCTACCCGAAGGCCAAGCTCGTCGCGAGCGGCGAGGCGCTCGTGGTGCCGCTGCCCACCGCGGGCGGGGAGGCGCTCGCCGACGGCGACCTGATCGCGTGGACGCAGCAGCTGCTCGACGCGATCTTCCCCGAGCCCGCACCGGTCCCCGCCTGAGTGCGCGGAGGACCGCCGCCCCCCCCCCCGCGGGGGGGGGGGGGCGGGGGGCGGGG
>JAEZSU010000030.1 GCA_023421635.1 Actinomycetes bacterium
TCGAGCATCACGTAGTTGGTGATGTCGACGAGCACCCCGAGCGAGCGGATGCCGGCGAGCGCGAGCCGCGTCGTCATCCAGGTGGGGGTGGGTCGTCCGGCGTCGACGCCGCGCACCGTCCGCACCACGAACTCCGTGACGCCGATACGGCCGCGGATGGGGGCGTCATCGCGCACCGCGAGCGGGAAGCCGTCGCCGGGGCGGACCTCGTCCGCCGGGCGCAGGCCCGGGTCGCGGAAGGCGGCGCCGGTCGCGTGCGAGTACTCGCGGGCGACGCCGCGCATCGACAGGGCGTACCCGCGGTCGGGGGTGACGTTGATCTCCACGGCCACGTCGTCGAGTCCCAGCAGCGCGATCGCGTCGGTGCCGACTGGTGCGTCGATGCCGAGCTCGACCAGGCGCAGGATCCCGGAGTGCTCGGTGCCGAGCCCGAGCTCCTTGGCCGAGGCGATCATGCCGTCGGAGACATGGCCGTAGGTCTTCCGCGCGGCGATCGGGAACGGCCCGGGCAGCACGGAGCCGGGAAGGGTCACCACGACCTTGTCGCCGGGGAAGAAGTTCCGGGCACCGCACACGATGCCCCGCACGCCGCCGTGCTCGGGGCCGACGTCGACCTGGCACCACCGGATCGTCTTGCCGTTGCTCTGCGGCTCCTCGACGAACTCCTTGACCTCGCCGACGACGATGGGACCCGCCAGCTCGAAGCGGTGGACGTCCTCCTCCTCGAACCCGACCCGCACGAGCGACGCCAGCACGTCCTCCGCGCTCGCGCCCTGGGGCACCTCGACGAATTCACGCAGCCACGACAGAGGGACGCGCATCACACCACCATCCCGAACTGCTCGCTGAAGCGCACATCGCCTTCGGCCATGTCACGCATGTCCTTCACATCGGAGCGGAACATCAGCGTCCGCTCGAAGCCCATCCCGAACGCGAAGCCGGAGTACACCTCCGGGTCGATCCCGGCCGCGCGCAGCACGTTCGGGTTGACCATGCCGCATCCGCCCCATTCGATCCAGCGGGCGCCGCCCTTGAACGTGGGGTGCCACAGGTCGAACTCGGCGCTCGGCTCGGTGAACGGGAAGTAGTTGGCACGGATGCGGGTCTTCGCCTCGGCGCCGAACAGCTGCTTGGCGACATGGTCGAGGGTGCCGCGCAGGTGCGCCATGGTGATGCCCTTGTCGACGACGAGGCCCTCGAACTGGCTGAAGACGGGCAGGTGGGTCGCGTCGAACTCGTCGGTGCGGTAGACCCGGCCGGGGCAGACGATGTAGATCGGCAGGTCCCGCTCGAGCATGGAGCGCACCTGCACCGGGCTCGTGTGCGTGCGCATCACGAGGTGCCGCTGCTCGGGGGCGACGAAGAACGTGTCCTGCATCTGCCGCGCGGGGTGGTCGACGTCGAAGTTCAGTGCGTCGAAATTGAACCACTCGTGCTCGAGCTCGGGGCCCTCCGCGACCTCCCAGCCCATGCCGACGAAGATGTCGCCGACCTCCTCCTGGAGGAGGCTCAGCGGGTGGCGCGCGCCGACCCGGGTGCGGGTGGGCACGGCGGTGATGTCGATCCGCTCCGCCTCGAGCCGCGCGGCGGTCTCGGCTTCGGCCAGCGCCTCCTCGCGGGCGGCGAAGGCCTGCGTGACGCGGCCGCGTGCCTGCCCCACGAGCTTGCCGAACTCGGCCTTGCGCTCGTTGGGCACGTTGCGCAGCTGGGCGTTCAGGCGCGCGAGCGGTGAGGCGTCACCGGTGTGGGCGCTTCGCACCTGCTTGAGGGCGGCCGAGTCGGCCGCTGCGGCGATCGCGGCGAGCGCGTCATCGACCGCCTGGGCGACGGCCTCGGGCGTGATCGGGGTTTCGGATGCGTCGGACACGAGTATCGAGTCTACGCGGCGCGCACCCGCTCCCCCGCGGCAGGAGGGATGCCGGTGCGGGACCGCACCCGGTTCACGCCTCGTCGCGGCGGGACGCGCGCTGGGTCACGATGAGCTCGGTGTCGGTGACCTCTTGCACGGGCTGGTTCGCACCGGCCACGGCGACGCCCGACGACGAGCGGCGGAGCCGGCGCTCGACCACGGTCGCGACGAGGGAGAGGATGAGGCACAGGCCGATGTAGATGACCCCGACGATGATCGTGGCCGGCACGATGGGCGAGCCGAGCGCCGCCTGCGACCCGATGTAGCGTGCGTAGAAGAGCAGCTCCTCGTAGGTGATGATGTAGCCGAGCGCCGTGTCCTTCAGGGTCACGACGAGCTGGGCGATGATGACCGGCATCATCGCGCGCACGGCCTGCGGCAGCAGGATGAACCGCATCACGCCGCTCTTTCGGAGCCCCAGCGCGTATCCGGCCTCGCGCTGCCCGTTCGGCAGCGACTCCACGCCCGCGCGGAACACCTCGGCGAGCACCGAGCCGTTGTAGGCGATGAGCGCGATCACGACCGCCCAGTACGGTTCCATCCGCACCCCGACGGCCGGCAGGCCGTAGTAGAGCAGGAACATGAACACCAGCACCGGCACGGCGCGCAGCACCTCGATCACGGCGGTGAACGGCATCCGGACCCAGGCGTGGTCCGACAGTCGCCCGATGGAGAGCAGGAAGCCGAGCACGAGCGCGCCGACCGCCGCGACCACGAAAGCGGAGAGGGTGCTGAGTGTGGCCTCGCCGATCTGCACCCACACCGCGGTGTAGGTGAAGGCGGACCACTTGCGGGCGGTGAACTGGCCGGTGTCGATCAGCCGCCAGACGAAGAACCCGATGATGGCGGCGACCACGAGGACGGTGAGGACACCGAGGATGCGGTTGCGGACGATCGCCTTCGGGCCGGGGACGTCGTAGAGGACGCTGCTCATCGTGCCACCAGCCATCTGTTCTCGAGACTGCGTTGCGCCCACGACAGCAGGAGCACCAGGGCGACGAACACGATTGCGACCCAGAGGATCACGATGAGCTGGTTCTCGCCGCGCTCACTGAGATACGCGCGCACCGAGCCGAGGTTCACGACCGAGAAGCCGGCGGCGACCGTGGTGTTCTTCAGCAGGGCGATGAGGACGCTCATGAGCGGGGGGATCACTGAGCGGAACGCCTGCGGCATGACCACCAGCGACATCACCTGCCCGAACCTCAGCCCGAGCGCCCTGGCCGCCTCCGCCTGCCCGACCGGGACGGTGTTGATGCCGGAGCGGATCGTCTCCGCGACGTAGGTCGCGGTGTAGATCCCGAGCGCGCTGATCGCGAGAAGGAGCGGGATGGGGGCGGTGAGCCGGAGGCCGAGCAACGGCGGCAGCGCGAACGCGAAGGCGAAGAACACCAGCGTGAGCGGGGTGTTCCGGATGGTGTTGACGTACAGGGTGCCGATCGCCCGCGCGACCGGGATCGGGGAGACGCGCATGGCCCCGACGATCGTGCCGAGGACGAGCGCGACCGCTCCCCCGGCGACGAACAGGATGAGCGTGCCCAGCAGGCCCGCCCACCACACGTCGAGGTTGTCCGAGATGACGCCCACCGCGTCCCCTTCCTGTCTTGCGGACGGCACCGGGGGCGGCGCTCGGCCGCCCCCGGTCACGTCACTCGTCTACTGCAGGCTGTTCGCCGTCGATCCCCGCCGGGGCGAGGTGCTCCTCGAACAGTGCGGTCCACACGTCTCCGCCGTCGGTGAAGAGCTCGTTGATGTGGTCCTTCAGCACCGTGTCGCCCTTGGGCAGCCCGACGCCGTAGCGCTCCTCGCTGAAGGGCTCGCCGGCGATCTTCAGCACGTCCGGCTCGAGCGCCACGTACCCGGCGAGGATCGCCTCGTCGGTCGTGATCGCGTCGACCTGTCCCTGCTTCAGCTGCTCCACGCACTGCGAGTACGTGTCGTTCTCGACGGTGTCGCCGGGGTTGTACTCGTCGCGGATGCGCTGCAGCGGGGTCGAGCCGGTGACCGAGCACACGACCTTGCCCGCGAGGTCCTCGGGGCCCTTGATGGAGTCGTCGTCCTTCGCGACCAGCAGGCCCTGGCCGGTGATGAAGTACGGCCCGGCGAAGTCGATCTGCTGCTTGCGGCTGTCGGTGATCGAGTAGGTGCCGACGTAGTAATCGATGTCGCCGTTGACGATCGCCTGCTCGCGGTTCGCTGACGGGATGGTCTTGAACGTGATCTGGTCCTCGTCGAAGCCGAGCGACGCCGCGATCCAGCGGGCGATGTCGACGTCGAAGCCGGTGCGCTCACCGCTCACCGCATCCTCGTACCCGAGTCCGGGCTGGTCGTTCTTGACGCCGATGACGACGCCGCCTCGCTCGACCATCCGGTCGTAGGTGGGGCTGCCGTCGAGCGAGACGTCCTCGGCGACCTCCCAGAGGGCCTCCTGGGTCTCGCCGTCACCGCCCGCTCCCGGGTCGGTGGGCGAACCGCTGTTGCAGGCGGTCAGGCCCAGCGCCGCGACGGCGGCGAGACCGATGCCTGCGAGCATTCGTGAGGTGCGCATGTGCTTCTCCTTGCTGTGGGGATGCTGCCTGGCAGCGGGGCGCGCGGTCCGCGTCGCTCCTTCCTTCATCCGGCCGGGGGGACCGCTGTTCAGTGGGTGAAGAGTTTGGAGAGGAAGTCCTTCGCCCGCTCGCTCTCGGGCGCGGTGAAGAAGGTGTCGGGGCTGGCCTGCTCGACGATGCGGCCGTCCGCCATGAATACGACGCGGTCGGCCGCCCGCCGCGCGAACCCCATCTCGTGGGTGACGACGATCATGGTCATGCCGCTCCGGGCGAGGGAGGTCATGACGTCGAGGACCTCGTTGATCATCTCCGGATCGAGCGCGCTGGTGGGCTCGTCGAAGAGCATCACCTTGGGCTGCATGGCGAGGGCACGGGCGATCGCGACGCGCTGCTGCTGGCCACCGGAGAGCTGCGCGGGGAGCTTGTCGGCCTGCGCGTCGACGCCGACGCGCTCGAGCAGCGCCCGCGCCTCGCGCTCGGCATCCGCCTTGCGCATCCGCCGGACCTTGATGGGACCGAGCGTCACGTTCTGCAGGACGGTGAGGTGGGCGAAGAGGTTGAAGGACTGGAACACCATGCCGACGTCCGCTCGGAGCTCAGCCAGCGCCCTCCCCTCACGCGGGAGTTCCCGGCCGTCGATCGTGATCGTCCCGCTCGTGATGGTCTCCAGGCGGTTGATCGTGCGGCACAGCGTCGACTTGCCGGACCCCGACGGTCCGATGACCACGACGACCTCGCCGCGGTGCACGGTGAGGTCGATGTCCTGGAGCGCCTGGAACTGCCCGTAGTGCTTCTGCACGTCGGTGAGGACGACGAGCGGGTCGCCCCGCCGCACCGAGAAGTTCGAGGTCGGCGGAGCCGGGTCCTGAGGGTCCGTCATGCAGCAAGGCTAGGAACGCCGGACCGCACATGAGGGGTTGTCCACAGCACTCTCATCCAGTTCTCACGAACCGGACGCGGACCGGGTCAGGACGGGTCGGCGGCGCGCTGCGCGAACGCGGACTCGTAGAGGCAGACGCTCGCCGCCGTGGCGAGGTTCAGCGACTCCGCCGCGCCGTAGATCGGCAGCCGGAGCACGGTGGAGACGAGTTCGAGGGACTCGTCCGACAGCCCGCGCGCTTCGTTGCCGAACAGCCACGCGGTGGGCTCGGCCAGCATCCCGCGCGACCGGGCGGCGAGCAGGTCCTCGCCCTTCACGTCGGCGGCGATGATGCGCAGGCCGGCGGCCTCCACGGCGGGCACCACGTCCTGCAAGTCGCCCGCGCGGGACACGGCGACGTGGAAGAGCGAGCCGGTGGTGGCGCGGACCACCTTGGGGTGGAACGGGTCGACCGTGCGGCCGGTGAGCAGCACCGCATCCGCTCCCGCGGCGTCGGCCGCGCGGATGATGGTGCCGAGGTTGCCGGGGTCGCGGACCTCTTCGCAGATCGCGAGCAGGCGCGGCCGCTCGGCGAGCACATCCTTCAACGCGGTGGGGAACTGCCGGGCGACGGCGACGATGCCCTGCGGCGTGACCGTGTCGCTCATGGCCTCGATCACGTTCTCGGCCGCGAACTGCACCTCGATGCCGGCAGCCTCCGCCGCCTCTCGGACTGCGGGGTGGCGCTCGACGGCGGTCGGCGTGGCGTACAGCTCCAGCACGCCCTCGGGCCGGTACCGGATCGCCTCGGACACCGCCTGGGGGCCTTCCAGCAGGAACGACCCGGTCTCGTCGCGGGCGCTGCGCTTGGCGAGCTTGGCGACGGCGCGTACGCGGGGCGATCGCGGGTTTTCGAGCACGTCCTCATCCTAGGCCGCCCGCCGCACCGCGAACGACGAAGGGGCGCCCACCACACGGGTGGGCGCCCCTTCGAGGGATGCGGGTTACGCGGAGGCCTTGGCGGCGTTCACGTCGGCCGGCAGCGCGGCCTTGGCGGTCGCGACCAGCGACGCGAAGGTCGCGGGCTCGTTCACCGCGAGCTCGGCGAGGATGCGGCGGTCGACCTGCACGCCCGCCAGACCCAGACCCTGGATGAAGCGGTTGTAGGTGATGCCGTTCGCACGCGCTGCGGCGTTGATGCGCTGGATCCACAGGCGGCGGAAGTCGCCCTTGCGCTTGCGACGGTCGCGGTACGCGTAGACGAGGGAGTGGGTGACCTGCTCCTTCGCCTTGCGGTACAGGCGCGAACGCTGTCCGCGGTAACCGGAGGCGCGCTCGAGGATGACGCGACGCTTCTTGTGGGCGTTTACTGCCCGCTTGACTCTAGCCATGATTCGTTCCTAACTGACGTGCGTCGCTCAGAGACCGAGCAGCTTCTTGGCGACCTTCGAGTCACCCGCGGCCAGGACCTGCTCCTGGTTCAGGCGACGCGTGCGGCGGCTCGACTTGCCCTCGAGGTTGTGGCGCATGTTCGCCTGCTGCTTCATGAGCTTGCCGCTCCCGGTCAGCTTGAACCGCTTCTTGGCGCCCGAGTGGGTCTTCTGCTTCGGCATGTTCTCTTCCTTCGTTGTGCGTCCCGCCTGGGCGGGCGTCTGTGGGGCCTATTCGGCCGTGTCTGCGGGAGCCCCGTCGTTCGACGACTCGCCGTCCGCACCGGTCCGCGCCTGGCGGGCGGCTTCCTTGTTGGCCGCGCGCTGAGCGTTCTGCTCGGTCTTGACCTCGGACTTGTTCTTGTGCGGTGCGATCACCATGACCATGTTGCGGCCGTCGATCGTGGGGTTCGATTCGACGGTGCCGAACTCCTCGACATCCTCCGCGAACTTGCGGAGCAGCCGGACGCCCTGCTCGGGACGCTGCTGCTCGCGGCCGCGGAAGAGGATCATGGCCTTGACCTTGTCCCCCGCCTGGAGGAAGCCCTCTGCACGCTTGAGCTTGGTCGTGTAGTCGTGGGCCTCGATCTTCAGCCGGAAGCGGACCTCCTTGAGGACCGTGTTCGCCTGGTTGCGGCGCGCTTCCTTGGCCTTCTGAGCGGCCTCGTACTTGAACTTCCCGTAGTCCATGATCTTGACCACGGGAGGCTTGGAGTTGGGCGCGACCTCGACGAGGTCGAGATCTGCTTCCTGCGCCAGGCGCATCGCAACCTCGATGCGGACGACGCCGACCTGTTCTCCGTTGGGACCGACGAGTCGGACCTCGGGCACACGGATGCGCTCATTGGTGCGGGGATCGCTGATGCGGAACTCCTCTGACGTGCGGGTGGTGCCACCGCGACGCGGGTGCGTCACGGGCGGAAGAGGCGCATTCCACCCGCCGAGCGTCGAGACGCCGGCTTGCACCCTGGCTGCCTCCCACGTGGAGAGACGGAGTGCGTTGACCCGGTAGCCTGGAGCGGCAAGCGCGGGTGGGATAAATCCTCTTTCGAACGGAGCAGACGCTCCGGTGCCCGCCAAGTTTAGCAGAAGGTACACCGTGGACACGACTTCCTCCCCCGACCAGTCCGACGCAGCCCGCGAAGCGCAGTGGGAGGAGCGGGAGCAGGCCGCCGCTGCCGCCACCCGCGACATCGCCGACGTTCCCGCCGTCGAGGTCATCACGACCACCGCCGTGCATCTGATGAGCGCCGCCGCCGTGAAGGTCGGCCTCGCCGACGACCCCGAGTCGCAGACCGATCTGGACGAGGCGCGCAAGCTCATCAACTCCCTCGCCGGCCTGATCACCGCGGCCGCCCCCGAGATCAGCGACATGCACGCCCGGTCGCTGCGCGACGGCCTGCGCTCGTTGCAGCTCGCGTTCCGCGAGGCATCAGTCATCCCCGACCCCATCGGTCAGGGTCCGGGCGAGAAGTGGACCGGCCCGGTCAACTGACCGCCGCTCCCCCGCTTCTCCCCCGCCGGGGAACCAGTTCGGCGCCGAGAACCACTGCATCACGCGGTGTCTCGGCGCCGACGTGCGTTCTCGGGGTGTCGGGGACGGATGCGGCGACTCAGCGCGCGCGGCGGAGCTTCACCGTGAGCGAGTCGACGAGGGTGGCGACGCGATCGTCGGCGGCCCACCTGCGGGCCAGGCGTGCGAGCACGGCATCCAGCTCCGACTGATCGAGCCCGGCGGACAGCTCCAGTTCGACGACGAGCTCGGGACCGAGCCCCCGCGCCTGCGGGTCGCCCGGCGCGACGGCGAGATCCAGCAC
>JAEZSU010000092.1 GCA_023421635.1 Actinomycetes bacterium
CCGAGGCTCTTCGCCAGTGCGGGCAGCTTGGCGGCGCCGAACAGGAGCAGGATCACGAGGAGGATGATCAGGAAATGCCAGCCGGTGAGTCCTTGCAGCATGAGGTGTCCTTCCACCGAGGGTCGCCTCAGTCTAACCCGGTTCGGCGCCGGGACTCCGTAGGCTCAGCCGACGCCGTACTGTTCCAGCGCCGCGGCCGCCCAGGCATCGACCGCGCGCCGCACGCTGTCGGGCGAGCGCACTTCGATGTCGCCGCCGAACCGTGCCGCCAGCCGTCGCAGGCTGCGTTCGTCCGCAAGCCGCATGGTCGCGGTGCAGCGGCCCTCCTGCTCGGTGGTCTCCGCGCCCGTGAGGTGGTCGGCCAGCAACGGCGCGAGGGCTGCGGGGAAACGGATGCGCGCGACGATCTCGCCGCGGTCGGCGTCGAACAGCGCGGGCGCCTCCGCATCCGCATGGGTCACGGGGATGTCGGTGAGCACCGGGTCCGAGACACGGTCGAGGTGGAACGTCCGCATCGCCTCGCGCATATGGCACCAGCCCTGCAGGTACCACTCGCCGTCTGCGATGTGCACCTTCACCGGGTCGACGGTGCGCGTCATCGGTTCGCCGTCCGGGGTCCGGTAGGTGAACGAGAGGGCCACACCGCCCCGCAACGCCTCCCCCACGCGCTCGCGTACCTCGTCGACCGGCGCAGGTGCCACGATGACGTCGGGCGGCACGGTGGAGGCGCCGCGTGCCAGCTTGCCGAGGAGGCCGGCGAGCACGGGCGAGCCGGCGACCCCGGGAAGGGAGCCGGCCAGCTGGAGCCCGGCGAGGAGCGCTGCGGCCTCGCGAGCGGTCAGGCGGGGTGCTCGTTCGAGTCCGACGGTGTGGGTGAGTGCGATGCGGTCCTGCTCGTCCAGCAGGTCCCAGTCGATGTCGAACAGGTCGTGCGGCATCTGCCAGAAGCCGCCGTCACCGGGCCTGCCGATGACGGTCAGCGTCTCCACCATGCGACGCATCTGCGCCGGGGTGACGTCGAAGTCGGCGGCCGCGTCGGCGACCGAGACGTCGCCGCGCTCGACGAGGTACGGCACGAGCTGCAGCATGAGCGCGGCACGATCCGTGGCGAGGAGCTTGCGTGCGGCGTTCATCGCAGCGCCCCGTTCACGCGGCGCGCACCGCGCAACCGCTCGATGACCAGCTCCCGCAGCATCGCGGGTGCGATCACCCGTACTTCCGGGCCGTAGGAGGCGAGTTCCTCCGCGAAGACGTGGGCGTCGACGTAAGGCACGGCGAGACCTCGCTCGGCCGCACGAGCCCGCCGTCGCAGGCGGAGCGCAGCCTCCGTGCCGGGATGCACCTCGAGGTGGGCCTCCTGGCGGGCGGCGACGGCGGCGAGCCCCGCCAGCGCCCGCTCCCCGGCGCCCTCCCGCAGTGCGGGGTCGAAGGACTGCCGGGTGGTCTCGACGGGACCTGCGATCCGGGAGAGCAGGAACGTGCGCTCCGCATCCGCGTCGAGGTCCCACGCGAGCACGTGCCAGCGTCCCTCGTACTCGACCAGCGCGAGCGGGCGTACCCGCCGGTGCCGCGCGGCGGGTTCGCCGGGTTTCAGGTAGGGGAAGGTGACGACCCGGGCCTGCTCGATCGCCCGCTGCAGCGGGGCGAACGCGGCGTCCCGCGCGTGCAGCCGCGGCGCGTAGCCGATGATCTGCTCGTCGACCGTGTCACCGAGCGCGCGGATCTTCCGCAGGCCGCTGCGGGCGTCGTCCGACATCGAGCTGGATTCCCACACGCCGCCCGCCAGGGTCAGCAGCGCGAGCTCAGCGGGCGTGAACTCGATGTCCTCCGGCAGCGCGTACTCGCTCGTCGGCACCCGGTATCGCGCCTCGCGCAGGTCGTCGGGGTCGGCGTGGTCGCCGATCGTCTCGATCGGCACCCCGAGCTGGCGCAGGCTCTCCTTGTCGCGCTCGAACATCTTCTCCAGCGCGTCCTTGGACGCACCGGCACCGACCTGCTCCCGGTACCCGGAGACGGACGCGAGGATGGCGTCCTTCGTCAGCCCCTGCTGGGTGGCCATGAGTGCCACCACGAGGTTGACGAGACGCTCCTCGGGCGCGGGTTGGGTGGGCACCCGGCCATCCTAAGGCGCCGGGTGGCGCCCTCAGCCCTCCTGGCCGTCGATCCCGAGGATGTCGATGACGAACACCTGGGTGTCGGCGTCCTGTCCGTCGGCAGGCGGCAGCACGACGAGGAGCTGGGACCCGACCGACTGGCCGATCAGCGCCTCGGTGAGCGGGTCGGTGAAGGCCGACAGGTCGTACTGGTAGGGCTCGCTGCCCCACGACGTGCCACCGATCTCCCGCGTCTGCCAGGACACGCTCGTGTAGTTGATGCGGATGCTGTCGGCATCCGTCGTCACGGCGCCCTCACCGCGCTTGAGCACCTCCACGACCGGCTCGGTCGGGGCGGGGACATCGGGGATCACGACGCCCGGCTGCCCGTCGGGGGCGCGGACGACCGCCGGAAGGCCGAACCCGGCGTTGTACTGGTCGGCACCGTCCGCCGCGGCGAGGTAGACCTTGCGCAGATCGATCACGAAGAGCGCGGAGGCGCCGTCGGACACCCCGAGTGCGACGCCCGCGTCACCGAGCTCGTCGGCGTCCAGCCCCACCAGGATGCGGGAGCCCTGCGTGGCGCAGTGCAGCGCGTCTTCGAGTGCCGGGATGGCGCCGGTCCAGGTCGACACGGTGGTGACCGAGTCGAGGCGCTGGTAGCCCTGCTGGATGAGGACCTCGCCGCTGTCGCCGTCGACGACGGTGATCCCCATCACGATGTCCTGCCAGTCCGACACGATGGTCGTGCCGTCGCCCACGGCGAGGTCGGACACCTCCGCACCGGACGCGTGGAACGGCGTCGGGATCGTGACGTCGGGCTGCTCCCCCACGGCGCCGGAGACGTCGACGAGGGAGGCGAGGCGCTCGGTGGAGGCGTCGCGTTCGCACGACGGCGCCCCGGTCGCGGAGCAACCGGTGAGTGTCAGGGCGACGAGGCCTGCGGCGGTCAGGACGGCGGGCAGTTTACGCACCGCAACAGTCTAGGACGTCGCTTCGCCGCCCTCGGCACGAGCGCGCTTGGCGCCCTCGGCGGCCTTCTGGGCCTCGCGGGCGCGCTTGCGCAGGTTCTTGTCGGTGATCTCGCGGTCGCCGACGGCGCCCGGCGTCCACGCCTCGACGTCCGCATCCGTGCCGCTCGCCTTCGACGCCCGGCGCTTGCGCTCGGGCGGCACGGCGCCCGGCGCGAGCCGACGCGCCGTGAGGAGGAACCCGGTGTGGGCGACCATGCGGTGATCGGGCCGGACGGCGAGTCCCTCGACGTGCCAGCCGCGGACGAGCGTCTCGCTGGCCTCGGGATCGGTGAAGGCCCCGGTGCCGCGGATGTACTCCGCGACCCGGCTGAGCTGGGTCGCCGTGGCCACGTAGCAGATCACGACGCCGCCGGCGATGAGGGCGTCGGCGGCCGCGTCGATGCACTCCCACGGGGCGAGCATGTCGAGCACGATCCGGTCGACGGACGCCGGCGCCACGGTGTTGCCGAGCTCCTCCGCCAGGTCGCCGAGCACGAGGTCCCAGTTCGCCGGCGACTCACCGAGGAAGGTCTCGACGTTCGCGGTCGCGACCTCGGCGAACTCGGGGCGGCGTTCGAACGACACCAGGCGCCCTTCCGGGCCGATCGCCCGCAGCAGGTGCAGCGCGAGCGCACCGGAGCCGACACCTGCCTCGACCACGACCGCGCCGGGGAAGATGTCCGCCTGGGTCACGATCTGCGCCGCATCCTTGGGGTACACGATCGCGGCACCGCGCGGCATCGACATCACGAAGTCGCGCAGCAGCGGGCGCAGCGCGAGGTACTCGTGGCCGGCGCTGTTGGCGACGACCGAGCCGTCGGGCAGCCCGATGAGCTGGTCGTGGAACAGCACGCCGTGATGGGTGTGCAGTTCACCACCCTCGCGGAGGGTCGTGGTGTGCATCCGCCCCTTCGGGTCGGTCAGCTGCACCCGCTCACCGGAGCGGAACGGACCGCGGGGCGGCGTGATGGACGAGGTCATGAAGCATCCTCTCGGGCACGCGGTGCGTGCGAAGCGTGCAGGTCGGCGATGTCATGGGCGGTCCGGCCCTCGAGGGTCGGCCACAGCGCGTGCGCGCCGACCCCGGTGAGCGACACCATCAGCGGGACGCCGAGGGTGATCGTGCCGGCGCTCACGGCGGAGCGGATGCCGCCGGGCGAGTCCTCGATGGCGACGGTGTCGGCCGGGGCGACGCCGAGTTCGGCGCACGCCTGCAGGTACGGGTCGGGAAAGGGCTTGGGGCGGGTGACGTCGTCGCCCGCGACGATGAGGTCGAACCCCTCGAATCCGAGGAGGTCGACGACCGTGCTCGCCATGCGGCGCATCGACATCGTGACGAGGGCGGTGCGGACGCCCGCTGCCCGCAGGTCGGCGAGCAGCTCCCGCGCGCCGGGCCGGAACGGCAGGCCCTGTTCGCGCAGCTGGACCATGACCCGTTCGGTGAGCACGTCGACGATCTCGTGGGTGGGCAGGCGCACGCCGGCCCCCTGGAGGATGCGCGCGGAGTCCTCGAGGCCGAGGCCGACGAGCGTGAGTGCCTGTTCGTGCGTCCATGTGCCGCCGAACTCCTCGACGAGCGGCGTCTCCGCCGCCATCCAGTACGGCTCGGTGTCAACGAGCGTCCCGTCCATGTCCCAGAGCACGGCGGCGGGAAGCACAGAGGTCATCCGTCCATCGTACGCAGCAGCCGCGTCCTGCCGTGTCCGCGACGGCCTATCCTGGAACGAAGCCCGCCGGGCCAAGGGAGGGAAGCGTGGAAGGACTCGGTCGCCGCATTCTCGTGGCCGCCTTCGACGGCTGGAACGACGCCGGCGAAGCCGCATCCGCAGCGCTCGCCCTGCTGAAGGCAGAGGGCGCGTACGAGCCGGTGCACTCCGTCGACCCCGAGCTGTACTTCGACTACCAGTACACGCGCCCGCAGGTGGGGACGGATGCCGACGGCCGGCGCACGCTGACCTGGCCCCAGGCGACGATCCTGCGTCCCGTGACGGCATCCGAGGACCCGCAGGTGTGGCTGCTGACCGGTGTCGAGCCCGCCCGCGCGTGGCAGGCGTTCGCCGCCGAACTCGTCGACGTGGCGCTGCGCGAGGACGTGACCGGGTTCGTCGGGCTGGGGTCGATGATGTCCGACGTGCCGCACACCCGGCCGATCTCCGTGTTCGCCGGCAGTGACAACGACCGCCTTCGCGGCGCACTCGACCTGGAACGCTCCAGCTACGAGGGTCCCGTCGGCATCCTCTCCGTGCTGGCCCAGTCGGCGGAGGACGCGGGCATCCCGAGCGCCTCGCTGTGGGCGAGCGTCCCGCACTACGTCGCCGGCCACACTCCGTCGCCCAAGGCGACCCTCGCCCTGCTCGACCGGCTCGAGAAGCTCACCGGTGCCCACATCCCCCGGGGTGCGCTGGCGGCGGAGTCCGCAGCGTGGGAGGCGTCGATCGACGCCGCAGCCGCCGACGACGAGGAGATGACCGAGTACATCCGCGGCCTCGAGCAGACGCGCGACGCGTGGGACTCCCCCGAGGCATCGGGTGATGCGATCGCCCGCGAGTTCGAGCAGTACCTGCGCCGTCGCGGCG
>JAEZSU010000304.1 GCA_023421635.1 Actinomycetes bacterium
ACTGCCCCGATGCGCCCCGGCGTGCGCGCGGGACGGGGGACCAGGGGATACGTCCGTGAGTCGTGAAAGGCACGACCACGTCATCGAAAGGAACACTTCGTGACCACGAAGTCCCAGGACCGCCGCAAGGTCCGTCTCTCTCGGGCCCTCGGCATCCCGCTGACCCCGAAGGCCGCCCGCTACCTCGAGAAGCGTCCCTACGCCCCGGGTGAGCACGGCCGCACCAAGCGCAAGGCCGACAGCGACTACGCGGTTCGTCTGCGCGAGAAGCAGCGTCTGCGCGAGCAGTACGGCATCCGCGAGAAGCAGCTGCGCATCGCGTTCAACGAGGCGCGCCGCACCGAGGGCCTGACCGGTGAGAACCTGGTCGAGCTCCTCGAGATGCGTCTGGACGCCCTGGTGCTGCGTGCCGGCTTCGCCCGCACCACCGCCCAGGCCCGTCAGTTCGTCGTGCACCGCCACATCCTGGTCGACGGCCAGATCGTGGACCGCCCGTCGTTCCGCGTGAAGCCCGGTCAGACGATCCACGTCAAGCCGCGTTCCGAGGGCACCGAGCCCTTCCAGGTCGCTGCCGCCGGCGGTCACGCCGACGTGCTGCCCCCGGTTCCCGGTTACCTCGAGGTCGAGCTCGACAAGCTCCAGGCGAAGCTCGTGCGTCGCCCGAAGCGTGCCGAGGTCCCCGTGACCTGTGAGGTCCAGCTGGTCGTCGAGTACTACGCCGCCCGCTGATCAGTGCGCTGTGCGAAGGGCGTCGGGGTTCTCCCCGGCGCCCTTCGTGGTTCCCGCCGGGTGGCGCGCCCAGCGGCGGGGGAGCGTTCTCGCCTACGATGGGTTGATGCCGCAGGCGGCGGCGGAACGAGGAAGTGGTGTCGTGAAGAATCTCGTCTGGTTCGTGCTGGGTGCCGGCGCGGGGTTCGTCCTCGCGCACATGGTGAACAAGGACCCCCGCGGGCATGAACTGCTCGCCGAGGTCGACGCGCGCATCAGCGAGTTCACCGACCGCATCGGCGACGCGTACCGCGACCAGCAGACCCGGCTCGGCGACCTCGTCACCGAGGTGAAGGATGCGGCATCCGACGCCGCACGACTCGCCGACTGATCCGTCCCAACGACACCGTCACGGGACCCCCGTGCGCCCGTACCCGAGGAACCACTCATGAAGACCGCTGAGATCGCGCAGCGCTACCTCGACTTTTTCGAGAAGAACGACCACGTCATCGTCCCCTCCGCCTCCCTGGTGAGCGACGACCCGACCCTGCTGTTCACGGTCGCGGGCATGGTCCCGTTCGTGCCGTACCTGAACGGCACCGTCCCGCCGCCGTTCCCGCGGGCCGCCGACGTGCAGAAGTGCATCCGCACGAACGACATCGAGGAGGTCGGCCACACCGCGCGGCACGGCACCTTCTTCCAGATGCTCGGCAACTGGTCGTTCGGCGACTACTTCAAGGAAGGCGCCATCACCTACGCCTGGGATCTGCTGACGCGGTCCGAGGCCGACGGCGGGCTCGGGTTCGACGAGAAGGACCTCTGGGTCACCGTCTACGAGACCGACGACGAGGCCGCCGGACTGTGGCGGAAGATCGCGGGCCTGCCCGAGGAGCGCATCCAGCGCATGGGCCGCGAGGACAACTACTGGTCCACCGGCCAGCCCGGTCCCGCGGGCCCCTGCTCCGAGATCTACTTCGACCGCGGCCCGAAGTACGGCCGTGACGGCGGACCGGCGGTCGACGACAGCCGGTTCACCGAGATCTGGAACCTCGTGTTCATGCAGTACGCGATCACGAACGTCCGGTCCAAGATCGACTTCGACATCGTCGGCGAGCTGCCGAACAAGAACATCGACACCGGCATGGGGCTCGAGCGCGTCGCGTTCATCAAGCAGGGCGTCGAGAACATGTACGAGACCGACCAGGTGCGCCCCGTGCTCGACCGGGCGGTGGCCCTGTCCGGCCGGCCGTACGGCAAGGAGCACGAGGACGACGTCCGCTACCGCGTCATCGCCGACCACGTGCGCTCGTCGCTGATGCTGCTCTCCGACGGGGTGACGCCCTCCAACGAGGGCCGCGGCTACATCCTGCGCCGCCTCATGCGCCGCTCGATCCGTGCCATGCGCCTGCTCGGCGTCGACGGTCCCACCTTCCCGGAGCTCTTCGCCGCGTCCCGCGACGCCATGGCCGACGCCTACCCGGTGGTCAAGGAGGACTGGTCGCGGATCTCGCAGTACGCGTTCGCCGAGGAGGACACCTTCCTGCGGACGCTCGCCTCGGGCTCCACCATCCTCGACCTCGCCGTCGAGGAGACGAAGAAGACCGGCGGCGACACGATCTCGGGCTCCGAGGCGTTCCTGCTGCACGATACGTACGGCTTCCCGATCGACCTCACGCTCGAGGTCGCCGCCGAGGCCGGACTCACGGTCGACCGCGCCGCGTTCGACACCCTCATGCAGGAGCAGCGCACCCGCGCGAAGGCCGACGCGAAGTCCCGCCGGCGCGCCCTCGCCGACCACTCGGTGTACCGCGACCTCCGCGCCAAGGGTGAGACCGTCTTCACCGGCTACACCGACCTGGAGACCGGCTCGAGCGTGCTCGGCATCCTCGTCGACGGCGCACCGGTCGACCGTGCCCGCGAAGGGCAGATCGCCGAGGTCATCCTCGCGGAGACCACGCTCTACGCGGAGTCCGGCGGACAGGTCGCCGACAAGGGCGTCATCGTCGGGCCCGGCTACGAGCTCGACGTGCTCGACGTGCAGCGTCCCGTTCCCGGCCTCATCAGCCACACCGTCGAGGTGCGGGTCGGCGAGGTCGGCGTCGGCCAGCCCGCGACCACCATCGTGGATGCGGCCAACCGCCGTGCCGCCCAGCAGGCGCACTCGGCGACCCACCTCGTGCACGCCGCGCTGCGCGACACCCTCGGGCCCAGCGCGACCCAGGCGGGGTCGCTGAACCGTGCCGGCTACCTCCGATTCGACTTCACGTGGGCGCAGGCCCTGTCGGAGTCGACCAAGAGCGAGGTCGAGGAGATCGCGAACAACGCGATCCGCGACAACCTCGAGGTGACCACCCGGGTGGTCCCGCTCGACGAGGCGAAGCGCCTCGGCGCGATGGCGCTGTTCGGCGAGAAGTACGGCGCCACCGTGCGCATGGTCGACATCGGCGGACCCTGGTCCCGCGAGCTCTGCGGTGGCACCCACGTGGCGCGCAGCGCCGAGGTGGGGCTCGTCAGCCTCGTGGGCGAGGCATCCGTCGGTGCCTCCAACCGCCGCGTGGAGGCGCTCGTCGGAATGGACGCGTTCCGCGAGCTGGCCGCCGAGCGTGCCCTCGTCTCGCAGCTGTCCACGGCCCTGAAGGCGCCGAAGGACCAGCTCGCGACCCGCATCGCCGAGCTCTCCGCGAACCTCAAGGCTGCGGAGAAGAAGATCGCCGCGTTCGAGGCCAAGGCCCTGGCCGAACGCGCACCCGCGCTCGCCCAGCAGGCGGTGCAGGCCGGCCGCATCTCGGTCGTCGCAGCCGCCATCGGCGACGCCGCGGCCGCTGACGACGTCCGCACGCTCGCACTGCAGGTGCGCGACCGCCTCGCGGACCGTGCTGCCGTGGTCGCGCTCGGCGCGGTCGTCAACGGGCGACCGACCGTCGTGGTCACGACCAACGACGGTGCACGCGCCGAGGGCGTGAAGGCAGGCGCGCTCGCCAAGGCCGCAGCCGGCGTCCTGGGCGGCGGCGGCGGCGGACGCGACGACGTGGCGCAGGGCGGTGGTACCGACCCGAGCCGTCTCGACGAGGCGCTCCGCGAGGTCGGCCGGCTGATCGAGCGCGCGTGAGCGGATTCCGGCGCGGCGTGCGCCTGGGCGTCGACGTGGGCAAGGCCCGCGTCGGCGTGGCGCGCTGCGACCCGGACGGCCTGCTCG
>JAEZSU010000332.1 GCA_023421635.1 Actinomycetes bacterium
GGACGACGCTGCGCGCCTCGCCGCAGCCGAGGCGACCGCCCGCGCCGCCCGGCAGCAGCTCGACGAGGCACGCGCGGAGCGCGAAGCCCAGCACGAGCGTGAGGCACGGGAGCAGTCCGTGCTGCGCGCGCTCGCGCCGGTGCGGGAGAGCCTGTTCGACATGCAGCGCAAGGTCGAAGACCTCGAACGCGACCGGCAGCAGCAGTACGGCACCCTCGCCGAGCAGCTCCGCCGCGCACAGGAAGCCGACGAATCGCTGCGCCGCACGACGGACTCGCTCGCGAGCGCCCTGCGATCCTCCAGCGCCCGTGGCGTGTGGGGCGAGACGCAGCTGCGGCGGATCGTCGAAGCGGCGGGGCTCACCCGGCACGTCGACTTCGACCTGCAGTCCGGCATGTCGTCGGATGCGGGCGCCGGGCGCCCCGACATGGTGGTGCGGCTGCCCGGCGGGAAAGCGATCGCGGTGGACGCCAAAGTGCCGCTCGATGCGTTCCTGGAGGCATCCGAGATCTCCGACGCCGCGACCGGGGCGGAGGGCGCGCGACGGCAGCAGCTGCTCGCCAAGCATGTGAAGGCCGTCCGTGCGCACGTCGACGCCCTCGCCAAGCGGGCGTACTGGACCGGGCTGGAGGCGAGCCCGGAGTTCGTGGTGTGCTTCCTGCCGAGCGAGTCGCTGCTGTCGACCGCGCTGGATGCCGACCCGGCGCTGCTCGAGTACGCCTTCGGCCGCCGGGTCGCGCTCGCGTCCCCGGTGAACCTGTGGGCCGTCCTGAAGACCGTCGCGTACACCTGGACACAGGAAGCCGTCTCCGAGCAGGCCCGGGAGCTGTTCACGCTCGGCAACCAGCTCTACGACCGGCTCGGAAGCATGGTCGGCCACGTGGACGACCTCCGCCGGGGCATCGAGCGCACCGTGGAGAGCTACAACAAGTTCGTGGGCTCGCTCGAGACGCGGGTGCTGGTGAGCGCCCGCCGATTCCCCGGGATCGACGAGACGCGACTGGCGACCACCGAGGTGCCGGGCGTGATCGAGCACGGACCGCGCACGCTCAGCGCACCCGAATTCTCCGCTGCGCTGGACGCGGTCTCAGCGCGGGTCGAAGCGGACGACGAAACACCGCCCGGGCCGGTCCCCGCCGTCGGCGACGCTGAGGTTACGCCCCACCCGGAACGAAGCTGAACAGCAGGATCACGATCGCGGACACGCCGACGAAGGCGCCGACCATCCACCACGGGCTCGTCTGCTCGCCCTCTTCGCGACGGACACGGAACAGCACGTCGGGGCGCCGGGCGGGGTCGATGTGGGCCTGCGACGGGGCCGACGCGTTCGCCGCGACAGCGTTCGCGACCACTGCGTGCGCACCCGTTCGAGGTGCGGAATCGTTCGCCGGATTGGACACGCCAGAGCCCTCTTCTCGGATCAGCCCACCGCGGGGCGCCGTCGGTCGACGACTGGATCTATTCTGCCAGAGCGCACCTGAGCATCCCCGGAGCTTGACGCGGTGCAGATCGCACCTCCGTGACCGGGAGCGCCCCGCCGGTCAGGGTCGGAGATGCCGCCGCGGCCGCCCGGGAGCGAGGATCCGCGGGGTCAGAGCCACTTCGAGACGAGGTGGTCCGAGGTGATGCGGCGGAGCGTGCCGGATGCGCTTCGGAGCACGACGCTCTCGGTGTAGACGTAGCCGCCCTCGCGGCGCACGCCCTTCACGAGCTGCCCGTCCGTGACGCCGGTCGCCACGAAGATCGTGTTCTTCCCGCGAACGAGTTCATCGGCCTCGTACACGTAGTCCATCTTGAGCCCGGCCTCGATGCCGCGCTGGCGCTCGTCGTCGGTCTGCGGCCACAGCCGTCCCTGGATGTGGCCGCCCAGTGCCTTGATCGCGCAGGCGGTGACGATGCCCTCCGGGCTGCCGCCGATCCCCACGCACATGTCGGTGCGGGCATCGTGTCGTGCCGCGTTGATGCCGCCTGCGACGTCGCCGTCGCTCATGAGGCGCGTACCGGCACCCGCCTCGCGGATCTCCTGGATGAGCTGCGCGTGCCGCGGACGATCGAGGACCGAGACGACGATCTCGTCGACGGGCTTGCCCAACGCCTTCGCCAGCAGCCGGATGTTCTCACCGATGGGAAGGCGGATGTCGACCACGCCGACGCCCGCGGGGCCGGTGACGAGCTTGTCCATGTAGAACACGCTCGACGCGTCGAGCATCGTGCCGTGGTCCGAGACCGCGAGCACCGACAGCGCGTTGTTCCGGCCGGCCGCCGTGAGCGACGTGCCGTCGATCGGGTCCACCGCCAGGTCGCACCGCGGGCCGCGACCGGTGCCGACGTGTTCACCGTTGAAGAGCATCGGGGCGTTGTCCTTCTCCCCCTCGCCGATCACGATCACGCCGTCGAAGTTCACGGTGGTGAGGAAGGCGCGCATCGCGGCGACGGCCGCGCCGTCGGCCTTCTCCTTCTGCCCCCGGCCGATCCACGGGACCGATCGGATCGCGGCCGCCTCCGTGGCGCGGACCAACTCCAGCGCGAGGTTCCGGTCGGGGTGCAGCGGGCTCATATCAGCGGTCAGGCTCACCATGGCGTCAGCCTAATCACC
>JAEZSU010000388.1 GCA_023421635.1 Actinomycetes bacterium
GCGTCGATCCCGGCCGCGCCGACGACCGAGACGGGGCTCGTGCCGGTGAGCGTTCCGGCGAGTTCGCCGAGACCGCCGCCGAACGCCACGGCGGCGACGCCCGCGGCTGCGGCGGCGACCGGCCGCGGGCGGGTCGAGGGGAGCATGCGGCGATCGTACGCGCCGGGGAACGTTTCGTCTCGCTTCGCTCGCTCAACGACCACCGGGCGTTGAGCGAGGAGCGGAGCGACGAGACGAAACGCGGCATCCGTCCCGGAATCGTGATGGCCGCTATCAGCCCTTCCGCATGGCCGCTCGCGGCGCCCGGTGCATACGTTCGTACCGTGCGGGGACGTGAGGCGACGATGCGCGGGCTCACCCCCGCGCTGGTCGCGGTCCTCGGTGCGCTCGCGACCATCAACCCGCTCGCGGCGAACATGTTCCTCCCGGCCCTCGGCGCGCTGGTCGACGACCTGCGCACGACGATCGCCGGCGGGCAGCTCGTCTACGCCGCGTTCATGGTGGGCCTCGCCTGCGGGCAGCTCCTGGTCGGCTCGCTGTCCGACGCGTTCGGCCGCCGCCCGGTACTGCTCGCCGGGCTCGCGCTGCTGGCCGTGACGGCGGCGGTCGCATTCGTCGCACCGTCGATCGAGGTGCTCGTGACCGTGCGGGTCGGCCAGGGCCTCGGGTCGGCGGGCGTCGTCGTGGTCACCCGCGCCATGGTGGCCGACCGCGCCACCGGGCGGGATGCGGCACGGGCCTACAGCATCCTCATGGGGATCATCGCCGCCGGTCCGTTCGCCGCCCCGATCATCGGCACCGCCGCGCTCACCGTCGGAGGCTGGCGTGCCTCCTTCGTCGTGCTGGCCGCGGTCGCGCTCATCGCGTGGGCGGTGGCGTGGGCGTTCGCCCCCGAGACCCTGCCGCCCGAACGCCGATCCGCCGCCCGGATCGGTCCGCTGACCGTCAACTACGTCCGGCTCGTGCGAGACCGAGCCTTCGTCGGGAACGCCCTGGCCGTGGCCACCGGCTTCGCGGCGCTGTCGGTACATTCGGCGGCGTCGTCGTTCGTCGCGCAGGACATCCTCGGGACGGGACCGTGGGGATTCGCCGTCCTCTCGGCCACCTACGCCGGCGCCCTCCTCGGCGGGAGCATGCTCATCGCCGCCGTCGCGGGCAGGATCGGCCCCGGCCGCGCGGGCGCCGCGGCGCAGGGCGTCGCCGTCGCCGGGAGCGCGGTGCTGGTGTGGCTCGCGCAGTGGGGGCCGTTCACCCTCTGGACCTACGTCACGGTGCTCCTGGTCGTCGCGGCGGCGATCGCGGCGATCCTGGCCAACTTCAACGCGCTCACCCTCGCGCGGGCCGGGTTCGCCGCGGCGTCCGGCGCAGCACTCATGGGCGCCATGCAGTACGGCGTCGCAGCCCTGGCCTCGCCCGTCGGGGGCCTCCTCGGCCCGACGACGGCGGTGCCCATGGCGGCCGGGATGCTGCTGTGCACGGTCGCGAGTGCGGGATTCGCGGTGATGGGCCGCGGCGCGTTCCGGCTCGCCGCGGAGCCGCGCGGCGGGACCGGATAGCGCGACCCGCCCGGCGTGCGCAAGCGAAACACCCACGCAACAGGCCCCTGCTTAGGGTTGACCCATGGGTGATCTCTTCGACGGCTACGGCACCACACGCACGCCGCGGAAGACCCCCCAGGGCCTGCCCGCATTCGACGAGATGTTCGGCCAGCCGGCAGGCGACGGCCAGCAGGCGCCGTCCCGCGAGGAGTACCGCGAGCTGTACCAGGCGCTCGCGCAGATGACCCAGGAGGAGCTGCGCGGCCGCACCGAGTCGCTCGCAAGCTCCTACCTCGCGCAGGGCGTCACCTTCGACTTCGCGGGGGAGGAGCGCCCGTTCCCCCTCGACGCCGTGCCGCGCATCATCGACTACGGCGAGTGGAGCGAGATCGAGGCCGGCGTCAAGCAGCGCGTCCGTGCGCTCGAGGCCTTCCTCGACGACGCCTACGGGCGGCAGAACTGCGTGCGCGACGGCGTCATCCCCGCGCGGCTCATCGCGTCCAGCCAGTACTTCTACCGGCAGGCGGCCGGCATCCGTTCCGCGAACGGCGTCCGCATCCAGGTGTCCGGCATCGACCTCATCCGCGACGAGCACGGCAGGATGCGGGTGCTCGAGGACAACGTGCGCGTGCCCTCGGGGGTGAGCTACGTCATCTCCAACCGCCGCGTCATGGCGCAGACGCTGCCCGAGCTGTTCGTGTCGATGCGGGTGCGCCCCGTCGGCGACTACCCGAACAAGCTCCTCGCGGCACTCCGCGCCTCGGCCCCGCCCGGCGTCGACGATCCGAACGTCGTCGTGCTGACCCCCGGCGTCTACAACTCCGCGTACTTCGAGCACACCCTGCTCGCGCGGCTCATGGGCGTGGAGCTCGTCGAAGGCCGTGACCTGCTCTGCTCGGGCGGCAAGGTGTTCATGCGCACCACCCGCGGACCCAAGCGGGTCGACGTCATCTACCGGCGCGTCGACGACGACTACCTCGACCCGCTGCAGTTCCGCGCCGACTCGATGCTCGGTTCCCCCGGCCTCATGCTCGCCGCGCGGATGGGGAACGTCACGATCGCCAACGCGGTCGGCAACGGCGTCGCCGATGACAAGCTCCTCTACACGTACACGCCCGACCTCATCCGGTACTACCTGTCGGAGGAGCCGATCCTCCCGATCGTCGACACCTGGCGGCTGGAGGAGCCCGAGGCGCTCGAAGAGGTGCTCGACCGGCTCGACGAGCTCGTGGTGAAACCGGTCGACGGGTCGGGCGGCAAGGGGCTCGTCGTGGGGCCGGACGCCTCCCGCGCCGAACTCGACGCGCTGCGCGCCAAGCTGCTGGCCGACCCGCGCGGCTGGATCGCCCAGCCGGTCGTCATGCTCTCGACCATCCCCACGCTCGTGGAGGACGGGATGCGGCCGCGCCACGCGGACCTGCGCCCGTTCGCCGTGAACGACGGCGATGACATCTGGGTGCTCCCCGGCGGCCTCACCCGGGTCGCGCTCCCCGAGGGACAGCTCGTCGTCAACTCCAGCCAGGGCGGCGGTTCGAAGGACACCTGGGTGGTCGGCGGGGCCGCCCCCGGCCACGTCGAGTACGGCCAGGGGCAGGGGCTCGCCGGTCTCGTCGCCGATCAGGCGTCGACCGTCACCCAGGCCATCCCGATCATCAGCGAGGCGGATGCGGCGGCCGCCGCCGAGGCGCAGGCGACCGGTGCGAACCCGCAGGTGAGCCACGCCCCGCAGGACCGCCCGCGGACCCTGTCCGAGCAGCAGGAACAGCAGCAGCAGACCCGGGAAGGGGGTGCGCCGTGCTCCTGAGCCGCATCGCCGAGTCGCTCTTCTGGATCGGCCGGTACATCGAACGCAGCGACGGGACCGCCCGCATCCTCGACGTGCATCTGCAGCTGCTGCTCGAGGACCCGTGGATCGACGAGGACACCGCCTGCCGGTCGCTGCTCGCGGTCATGGGCTCGACCCCGCCCGACGACGGACGGCCGGTCTCCCGCACCGACGTGCTCTCGCTCCTCGCGGTCGACCGGTCGAACCCGTCGAGCATCGTCTACTCGCTCACTGCGGCGCGGGAGAACGCCCGCCGCGCGCGCGAGATCGTCTCGACCGAGCTGTGGGAGTGCCTGAACACCACGAACGCGCGGATGCCGCGCCGGCTGCAGCTGGAGAAGGTGCACGAGTTCTTCCAGTGGGTCCGCGAGCGCGCGGCGCTCGCCGTCGGCGTGGTCGACGCGTCGACGAGCCGCGACGAGGCGTGGCAGTTCTTCACGCTCGGCCGCTCGATCGAACGCGCCGACATGACCGCGCGGCTCCTCGCCACCCGCTCGCTGACGGAGGCGTCGGGGCCCAGCTGGACGACGATCCTGCGCTCCTGCGGCGCATACGAGGCGTACGTCCGCACCTACCGGGGCATGCCGAGCGCCAGGAACGCCGCCGAGTTCCTGCTGCTCGACCGGCTCTTCCCGCGGTCGATCATCTCCTCGATCTCCCGTGCGGAGGAGTGCATCAGCGCGATCGACCCGACGGTGGACCGCGTCGGTCATTCCAACCAGGTGCTGCGTGCGCTGGGCCGCATCCGGAACGACCTCGAGTACCGCCCGATCAGCGAGATCCTCGAGGAGCTGCCCGCCCACATGCTCCGGGTGCAGCAGGTGACCCGCGAGGCGTCCGACGCCATCCGGCAGCGGTTCTTCCCGACGCAGGCCGAGCCGAGCTGGATCGGAGAGATCTCATGAAGCGCCTCCGCATCGAGCACGAGACCGGGTTCAGCTACGACGGCGACGTCTCGGCCTCCTACAACGAAGCCCGGATGCTGCCGGGCACCACGGACAGCCAGTTCGTGCTGAGCTCGTCCCTCGAGATCGAGCCCTCCACCGCGGTCAGCACCTTCGTCGACTACTTCGGCACGAGGGTGAGCACGTTCGACGTGCTCTCGCCGCACCGGGGCCTGCGGATCGCCGCCCGCTCGCTCGTCGAGGTGCGCCCGCGCCCGATCGTCCACACCGGCATCACCTGGGACCGGCTGGCGGTCGAGGCCGAACGGTCGATCGCCACGGTCGAGCAGCTCGGGCAGACGCGCCGGACGCAGCCGCATCCGGAGGTCGTCGAGATCGCGCGGGCGATCGCGGCGCGGCACGACGACCCGGGCCGAGCCGCCCACGACGTGTGCATCACGATCGGCCAGGCGGTGGAGTACGTCACCGGGGTGACCGGCGTGCATTCGACCGGCGCCGAGGCGTGGGAGGCGCGCAAGGGCGTGTGCCAGGACATGGCGCACATCGCGCTCGGTGCGCTGCGTGCGATCGGCATCCCGGCGCGGTACGTGTCCGGATACCTGCACCCGAACCCGCAGCCCGAGATCGGGGTGCCGGTCGAGGGCGAGTCGCATGCCTGGGTGGAGTGGTTCGCCGGGGAGTGGGTGGGCTTCGACCCCACGAACAACACCGAGGTCGGCGACCGGCACGTCATCGTCGGCCGTGGACGCGACTACACCGACGTCCCGCCGTTGCGCGGGGTGTACGCCGGCGGATACAAGGGCGAACTCGACGTGAAGGTCACCATCACC
>JAEZSU010000052.1 GCA_023421635.1 Actinomycetes bacterium
TCCTCGATCGAGGCCTCGGTGCTCATCACCGCGAACCTGGTCGACCTGAAGGTGCCGCAGATCTGGGCGAAGGCGGTGTCGCAGTCGCACGGCAAGATCCTCGCCCGCGTCGGCGCCAACCATGTCATCTACCCGGAGCGCGAGGCCGGTGAGCGCGTCGCCCACCTCGTCTCGGGCCGGATGCTGGACTTCATCCGCTTCGACGACGACTTCGTGCTCGCCAAGATGTACCCGCCGCGGTTCATCCGCGGGGTGGGCCTGAACCAGTCGGGCGTGCGCACGAAGTTCAACGTGACCGTGGTGGGCGTGAAGAGCCCGGGCAAGCCGTTCCGCTACGCCGAGGCGGACACCGTGGTGACCAACCACGATCTCATCATCGTCTCGGGCACCAACGGCGACATCGAACGCTTCGCCGCGCTGGACCGTTGACCCCGCTGACAGCCGCGCCGGACGGTGCGAGACTGGCCGCCATGACCGAGCGCAGCGCGACCGAGGCCGACGTCCGCGACTGGATGGCGGGCTACATCGCCGCCTGGGAGGGCAACGACCCCGACCGCATCAGGGCGCTGTTCGCCCCGGATGCGGAGTACCGCACCGAGCCGTGGACCGACCCGTGGCAGGGGCACGAGGAGATCGTCGCCGGGTGGCTCGAGCGGAGCGACCAGGCGGGCGACTTCACGTTCACCTGGGACGTCGCGGGCATCGACGGCGATCGCGCCTTCGTGCAGGGCCGGACCGTGTACCGCGACGGGCGGACCTACCGCAACCTGTGGGTCATCGACCTGGCGCCGGACGGCCGCGCCCGCGGCTACACGGAGTGGTGGATGGACGAGTCCTCGCCCTCCTGAGCTCAGGCGCCGGCGGCGAGCTCCTTCGCCCGCGCGAGCGCGGCATCCGTCGCCCGCGCGAACGCGTCGTCGAGGCGCGCGTCCTGCAGCACCGCGATCGCCCGCTCGGTGGTGCCCTTCGGGCTCGTGACCCTGCGTCGCAGCTCCGCCGGGTCCTCCCCGGTCGCGTCGAGCAGCGCGGACGCGCCGATGAAGGTCTGCTCCGCCATCAGCCGGGCCTGCTCGCGCGTGAAGCCCTTGCCCACCGCTGCGTCGGTGAGGTTCTCGATGAGGAGGAACACGTAGGCGGGCCCGGACCCGGAGATGGTCGACAGCTCGTCGATCTGCGTCTCCGGGACCTCGATGACCGCCCCGACCGTCTCGAACAGGCGCCGCACCACCGCGACGTGCTCCGCGGTCGCGTTCGTGCCTGCGGCGAGGCCGGTGACGGCCTTGCCCACCACGGCGGGGGTGTTCGGCATGGAGCGGAGGACGATCGCGTCCGGTCCGAGGATCTCCTCGAACGTGGCGATGGTGACGCCCGCCGCGAGACTCACCACGATCGCACCCTCCCGGAGCGCCGGGGCGATCTCGCGCAGCAGGTCGGGGACCATCGCCGGCTTGACGCCGACGAGCACGATGTCGGCCGACGCGGCCGCCTCCAGATTGCCGTCCGGGCGGTCGGCGAGCGCGATGCTCGTGACACCGGGCAGTCCGGCGAGCGCCTCCGCCTTCGCCGCGGTGCGGTTGGTCACCGCGATGCGCTCCGCGGCGCCGGAGGCGACGAGTCCGCTGAGGATGGCGCCGCCCATGGAACCGGCGCCGATGATCGCGATGGGAGGAAGGGAAGTCATGGCATCCAACCTACGCGGGCCCGGTGCCCTCGACGATGGAGCGGTCTATCATCGGCCACGGAGGCACGAATGACCTACCCCGAGCACGACCTTCTGGACGGCGTGACCACCCGCATCCTGGAGACGGGACGGCTGGCCGTCTCCATCCTCGAACGGGAGGGCGACGCGGCCGACACCCCGCCGGAGCGCACCGTCGTCTTCCTGCACGATGTGCTGGCGTCGTCGCTGCTCTTCCAGGAGTTCCTGCTGCACCTGCCGGCGAACGCGCGCGGCATCGCAGTGGACCTCCGCGGGTTCGGCGACAGCGAGAACCTGCCGGTGGACGCGACCCGCGGGGTCCGCGACTTCAGCGACGACCTGCACGCGACGCTCCACACCCTGGGGCTGCCGAGCGCGCACCTCGTCGGCTGGGGGCTCGGCGGCGGGGTCGCGCTGCAGTTCGCCCTCGACCACCCGGTGCGCTCGCTCTCCCTCCTCGCCCCCGTCTCCCCGTACGGCTTCGGCGGCACGCGCCCCGACGGCTCGCTCCTCACCGACGACGCCGCCGGCAGCGGCGCGGGCCTGTCCAGCCCCGAGTTCGTGCGACGACTCATCGACCGCGACACGACGGACGAGGCCGAGAACTCCCCGCGGACCCTGCTGCGCCGCGCGTTCGTGGCCTGGCACGGCGCCGCACCTCACGAGGACCTGTGGGTCGACGCCATGCTCGCGACCTCCACCGCGGGCGGGAACTACCCCGGCGACAGCGTCGCCTCCGAGCACTGGCCCGGCTACGCGCCCGGCACCACGGGCGTGCTCAACGCCGTCTCACCGCGTTGGTTCGACGTCTCCGGCATCGTGGCGCTGGAAGCCAAGCCGCCGGTGCTGTGGATCCACGGGGAGCTCGACGCCATCGTCTCCGACACCTCGTTCTTCGATCCCGGCCACCTCGGCGCGCTCGGCATCCTCCCCGACTGGCCGGGCGAGGAGCTCGCACCGGCGCAGCCCATGGTCTCGCAGACCCGGGCGGTGCTCGAGGCGTACCGCGCCGACGGGGGCGCCGTCCGCGAGATCGCGCTGCCCGACATCGGGCACACGCCCCACCTGGAGCTCCCCGCCGCGGTGCGCCGCGACATCCTCGAGCACACCGGGCTGCTCGGCGGTCCGGCCGAGCCCGCGCCCACCACCGAGCAGATCATCCTCAGGTCGTCGGATTGAGGATGCCGGCGGCATCCGGGTCCGTAGACTCGTCGCCATGAGTGCTTCCGGCGGCGGCAAAGCGATCCTGGCCGCGTTCGCGGCGAACCTCGGCATCGCGCTGGCGAAGTTCGTCGCGTGGTTCCTGTCGGGGTCCGCGTCGATGCTGGCGGAGGGCATCCACTCCCTCGCCGACTCCGGCAACCAGCTGCTGCTCATGCTCGGCGGCCGGAAGGCGCGCAGGCAGGCGGACAGCGAGCACCCCTTCGGCTACGGGCGCGAACGCTACGTGTACGCGTTCGTCGTCGCGATCATCCTCTTCTCGGTCGGCGGACTGTTCTCGGTGTACGAGGGGATCGAGAAGCTCACCCACCCGCACGAACTCGAGAACGCATGGCTGCCCATCGTGGTGCTGGTCATCGCGATCGGTCTCGAGTCGTTCTCCCTCCGCACCGCCGTGAAGGAGTCGAACCTCGTCCGGCCGAAGAACCAGTCCTGGATCGCGTTCGTGCGGCGGGCCAAGGCGCCGGAGCTGCCCGTCGTGCTGCTCGAGGACGTCGCCGCGCTCACCGGCCTCGTCTTCGCCCTGTTCGGCGTCGGCCTGACCGTCATCACCGGCGACTCGGTCTTCGACGCCATCGGCACCCTCATGATCGGCGTCCTGCTGATCGCGGTGGCGGTGATCCTCGGCATCGAGACGAAGAGTCTGCTCGTCGGCGAGGGCGCGACCCCCGGCGACCACGAGGCGATCGTGCGCGCCATCGAGGCGGGCGACGAGGTGCAGAAGCTCATCCACCTGAAGACCCTGTACCTCGGACCCGACGAGCTGCTCGTCGCGGCCAAGATCGGCCTGCCGACCGACAAGCCGCTCGTCGAGGTCGCCGCCGACATCGACGCGGTCGAGCGCCGCATCCGGGCCGCCGTCCCGGTGGCGCGGGTGATCTACCTCGAACCCGACGTCTACCGCGCCCCGCAGCCGTTGCTGCCGACCGAGGCGATCATCCTCAAATCGGAGGACTGAGCATGGAGTACTGCGTCTTCACCGAACCGCAGCAGGGCTTCTCCTACCAGGAGCAGGTGGACTTCGCGCAGACCGCCGAACGCCTCGGCTTCGACGGGTTCTTCCGCTCCGACCACTACCTGCGCATGGGCACCGGCGACCCGCTCCCCGGCCCCACCGACGCGTGGACCACGCTCGCGGGGCTCGCCAGGGAGACCGCCCGCATCCGCCTGGGCACCCTGGTGTCCTCGGCGACGTTCCGACTGCCGGGCCTGCTCGCGATCCAGGTGGCGCAGGTGGACCAGATGAGCGGGGGCCGGGTGGAGCTCGGCCTCGGCACCGGGTGGTTCGAGGCGGAGCACACTGCCTACGGCATCCCCTTCCCCAAGCGCCGCTTCGACCTGCTCGAGGAACAGCTGCAGGTGATCACGGGGCTGTGGTCGACACCGCTCGACGAGACCTTCTCGTTCCACGGCGACCACTACGACCTCACCGACGCTCCGGCACTGCCGGTGCCGGTGCAGGCACCGGTGCCGCTGATCGTCGGCGGCGGGGGTCCGGTCCGCACGCCCGCGCTGGCGGCACGGTACGCGACCGAGTTCAACATCGGGTTCCAGCCCGAGCCGGTGATCGCGGAGAAGTTCGCCGGTGTCCGCGCGGCGTGTGAGCAGGCGGACCGCGACCCGGCGGGGCTGAAGCTGTCGGTCGCGCTCCCCACCATCGCCGGCAGGCGCGAGAACGAGCTGCGGTGGCGGGCCCAGGCGATCGGGCGGGACGCCGACACGTTCCGGGCGGACGGCAACATCATCGGCGGCGTCGACGAGATCGCCGCGAAGGTGACGCGCCTACGCGACCTCGGTGCGTCGCGCGTGTACTTCCAGCTCCTCGACATGCGAGACCTCGAGCAGCTCGAATACCTCGGGACCGAGGTGCTCCCCCACCTCCCCCGCGACTGACCACGGCCGCGCCGCATCCGCCGCCGCGGTCAGGGGCGGCGGAGCTCGAAGAAGTCGCGGAGCAGAGCGGCGGCGGCATCCTCCCCGACGCCGCCGACGACCTCGGCGCGGTACGGCAGCCGCCGGTCGCGCACGACGTCGTACATGGACCCGGTCGCACCGGCCTTGTCATCCCATGCGCCGAAGACGAGCCGGCCGACGCGGGCCTGCAGCATCGCCCCCGCGCACATGAGACAGGGCTCCAGGGTGACCACGAGCGTGCACCCGTCGAGGTTCCACGACCCCGTCGCCAGCGCCGCCGCACGCATCGCGAGCACCTCGGCGTGCGCCGTCGGGTCGGTCGACTCCTCACGGCGGTTCCGTCCCTCGCCGAGCACGGCACCGGCCGGGCCGAGCACCCCGGCACCGACGGGGACCTCGCCGGCAGCGGCGGCCTCCGCCGCGAGCGCCAGCGCAC
>JAEZSU010000064.1 GCA_023421635.1 Actinomycetes bacterium
GACTGGACCCTGGAGTACGCCGGCCGCTCGCGCTCGACGATGGCGTTCGCGACGGAGCTCGCCGCCACGTACCCCGGGCGGGTGCGGGTGCACGTGGCGGACGAGGGCGGACGGCTCGACGTCGCAGCCCTCGCCGCCGGGGCGGACGAGACGACGGCCGTGTACGCCTGCGGGCCTGCCGGCCTCCTCGCGGCGCTCGAAGCGGCCGTCCCCGCGGACCGGCTGCACGTCGAGCGGTTCGAGGCGAAGACGTTCGGCGAGCCCGTGTGGCAGGAGCCGTTCGAGGTCGAGCTCGCGATGACCGGCGAGACGGTGATCGTGGCACCCGCGCAGTCCGTGCTCGAGGCGATCGAGACGCAGGCGCCGGCGGCGATGGTGCTCTCCAGCTGCCGCCGCGGCACCTGTGGCACGTGCGAGGTGGGGGTCCTCGAGGGCGAAGTCGAGCACCGCGACTCGGTGCTCACCCCGCTCGAGCAGGAGGGCGACACCGTCATGATGGTGTGCGTCTCCCGCGCCGCGTGCCCGCGGCTGGTCCTGGATCTCTGACTCACTCGCCGGCGCCGTCGAACCGGCATCCGTCGTGCGACCCGGCAGTCCATCCGTCGCCGGTTCGCGCATCGCGTGCCGGTTCGATGACGGATGCGGCGGCGTCAGCGGCCGACGCGCTCGCGCAGGCGCTGCACGAGGTCGTGCTCGTCGACGGTGACGAGCCGGAAGTCGCGCACGACGACGCGGCCGCCCACCACCACGTGCCGGGGGCGGCGTCCGGGCGAGGCCCAGAGGAGCCCCGCGACCGGGTCGGCCACACCCGCATCCGCGACGCCAGAGACGTCCCACACGCACAGGTCGCCCCGTGCTCCGGGCCGCAGATGCCCGAGGTCCCCGCGCCCGAGTCCCACCGCCCCACCCTCGGTGGCCATGCCGAGCACCGTGCGGGCGGGCAGTGGGGGCCCGACGAGCGCCGAGACCTGCATCGCGAGGCGCGCGTCGGCGAGCAGATGACCGGCGTCGTTCGAGCCGCCGCCCGAGGTGCCGAGCCCCACCGGGATGCCGGCCGCGAGCAGCGCCGCGACCGGGGCGACGCCCCACCCCATGGGCACGTCGCAACCGGGTGCGTGCGTGGCGGAGACCCCGGATGCGGCGAGCAGGTCGATCTCCTCAGGCGTCGGGTCGCAGAGGTGCGCGAGGGTGACGTCCGGTGCCAGCCAGCCCCAGTCCGCCAGCAGCTCCAGCGGGCGGCGGCCGTACCTGGCAAGGGCGATCTCGGTGTCGACCTGTTCGTTCGCCTGGGTGCGCCGGCGCAGGCCGTGCCGCGCGGCGACCTCGCCGAGCAGCCGGAACGTGGCCTCCCCGTCGGAGTGCACGCCGGCGGGACCGACCGCGACCTGCAGCATCCCGTCCGGGTCGACCCCGCCGTGATGCGAGGGATGCAGGAGCGCCGAGGCGACCGCATCCGCGCTCTCCGCGGCTGTCTCCGGGTCGTCCCGCGCCGACCCCCGGACGAACACGAGCCGAACGCCCAACGCCGCCGCCTCGTCGGCCACCGCGCGGGCGATCGCCACGGTGGCCTCCGCGGCGGCGGCCTCGGGCCAGTTGAGCTGGTGGTCGGCGACCGTGGTGACGCCGTTCAGGAGCGATTCGGCGAGCCCCACCGCAGCGGTCGCACCGGTGAGCGAGGGATCGATGCCTGCAGCGGCATATGCCGCGGCCATGGCGGGCAGCCACTCGCGCATCGGCACGCCACGGGTGCCGGGCAGGGTGCGGAACCCGGACTGCAGCAGGTGATGGTGGGCGTTGACGAGGCCAGGGGTGACGACGCAGCCGGTGACATCGAGCACCTCACCCGCCGTGGGCGCGGTCGCGCTCACGCGGCCGTCCGCATCGATGTGGACGTCGCCGTCGCGCTCGTGCGCCCCGTCGACGAGGATGCGGGTCGCCCCGCGCAGGGTCAGCATCCCCCGATGCTCCCAGCCGCACATGACGGCGAGGTTTCGCCCCGCCGCGTCGGCGGACTCAGGCGGATGCGGCGCGCTCGGCGGCCTCGACGACGTTGGTCATGAGCAGGGCGACCGTCATCGGCCCGACGCCGCCGGGGTTCGGCGACAGCCACCCCGCGACCTCGGCGACATCCGGTGCGACATCGCCGAAGACCTTGGACTTGCCGGTCTCCGGGTCGTCCTCGCGTGTGACGCCGACGTCGAGCACCGCGGCGCCCGGCTTCACATCGGCGGCGGTGACGAGGTGCTTCACACCCGCGGCGGCGACGATGACGTCGGCCTCCTTGAGGTAGCGCGGGAGGTCCACCGTGCCGGTGTGGGTGAGCGTCACGGTCGCGTTGATGTCACGCCGGGTGAGGAGCAGCCCGATCGAGCGGCCGATGGTGACACCGCGCCCGACGACCACGACGTGCTTGCCGCCGAGGTCGTAGCCGTTGCGCTGCAGCAGCTCGATCACGCCGCGCGGCGTGCACGGCAGCGGCGAGGTGATGGGCGTGTTGACGTTCAGCACGAGCTTGCCGAGGTTCGTCGGGTGCAGGCCGTCCGCATCCTTGTCGGGGTCGATCCGCTCGAGGATGGCGTCGGTGTCGAGGTGCTTCGGCAGCGGCAGCTGCACGATGTACCCGTGGCAGGACGGGTCGGCGTTCAGCTCGTCGATGAGCGCCTCGACCTGTTCCTGCGTGGCGTCGGCGGGGAGTTCGCGCTGGATCGAGTTCATCCCGATCGCCTCGGAGCGCTTGTGCTTCATGCCCACGTACAGCTGTGACGCGGGGTCGGCGCCGACCAGCACGGTGGCGATGCCGGGGGTCACACCGCGCTTCTTCAGCGCGGCGACCCGCTCGGTGAGTTCCTGCGTGATCGCGGCCGCCGTTGCGACGCCGTCGAGCTTCTTCGCGGTCATGGGGGTCCTCCTCATTGATGCCCAATATCACTATGGACGTAGTGATATTGGGATGCAACCTTTCCGCGAGATCGGTTCTGCGCGCCGAGACTGCGGGGCGTGCCCGTGGTCTCGGCGCGCAGCTGCCATCTCGCGGTCAGGTCACTGCTGCAGGTCGGGGTACAGCGGGAACGCCGCCGTGAGCGCGGCGACCCGGGCGCGCAGCGCGGGCAGGTCGGCGCCGGGGAGGAGGGCGAGCGCGATGATGTCCGCGACCTCCGCGAACTCGGCGTCGCCGAAGCCGCGGGTCGCGAGCGCGGGGGTGCCGATCCGCAGGCCCGAGGTCACCATCGGCGGCCGAGGGTCGTTGGGGACCGAGTTGCGGTTCACCGTGATGTGGATCTCGTGCAGCAGGTCTTCGGCCTGCTTGCCGTCGATCTGCGCGTCGCGGAGGTCGACGAGGACGAGGTGCACGTCGGTGCCGCCCGAGCGCAGCGCGATGCCGGCATCCGCCACGTCCTGCTGCGAGAGCCGGTCGGCGAGGATGCGGGCGCCGCGGAGCGTGCGCTCCTGGCGGTCCTTGAAGTCGGCGGATGCGGCGAGCTTGAACGCCGTGGCCTTCGCCGCGATCACGTGCATGAGCGGGCCGCCCTGCTGGCCCGGGAACACGGCGGTGTTGATCTTCTTCGCGATCTCGGCGTCATTCGTGAGGATGAAGCCCGACCGGGGGCCGCCGATGGTCTTGTGCACGGTGGAGGACACCACGTGGGCGTGCGGCACGGGGCTCGGGTGCAGCCCCGCGGCGACGAGGCCGGCGAAGTGCGCCATGTCCACCCACAGGTACGCGCCCACCTCGTCGGCGATCTCGCGGAAGCGGGCGAAGTCGAGCTGCCGGGGGTAGGCCGACCAGCCGGCGACGATGACCTTGGGCCGGTGCTCGCGGGCGAGGCGGGCGACCTCGTCCATGTCGACGAGGCTCGTCTCGGGGTCGACACCGTAGGCGACGATGTCGTAGAGCCGACCGGAGAAATTGATCTTCATGCCGTGCGTCAGGTGGCCGCCGTGGTCGAGCGAGAGACCCAGCAGCGTGTCGCCGGGGCGGGCGAGGGCGTGCAGCACAGCAGCGTTCGCGGTGGCGCCGGAGTGCGGCTGCACGTTGGCGTACTCCGCGCCGAACAGCGCCTTCGCACGCTCGATCGCGAGCTCCTCGGCGACGTCGACCTCCTCGCAGCCGCCGTAGTAGCGACGACCGGGGTAGCCCTCCGCGTACTTGTTCGTCAGCACCGAGCCCTGCGACTGCAGGACCGAGACGGGCACGAAGTTCTCGGATGCGATCATCTCGAGGAAGCCCCGCTGACGTTCGAGCTCGCGCTCGAGCACCTGGGCGATCTCGGGGTCCACCTCGGCGAGCGGGGCGTTGAAGAGCGAATCGGTCATTGTGCCTCCAGGGACGACGGCGTGCAGGAACATTCCACATCGGCCCAGGCGTGCGGTCGAATGCCGTAGTCGGTCGCTCCCCGGTGGGTACCCACCTCAACGCCAGTCGCGACTCCCCCACTGTACCCGACCCCTCCCCCGGCCCCGCGAGCGTGCCGCCCGGCGCCGGTACGATGGTCCGGTGAGCACCTCTGAACGACCCGCGGGCACGCGCGCCCCGCTGAACGCGATCGACCTGGTCGCCTTCCTCTGCGAGATCGTCGCGTTCATCGCCCTGGCCGTCTGGGGCTTCACCGCCTGGCCGTTCCCGTGGAACATCGTGATCGGGCTCGCCGCCCCGATCGCCGCGATCCTGCTGTGGGCGCTGTTCGTCTCGCCCCGCGCCGTCTTCGCCGTGCACCCGTTCGTGCGCGGCATCGTGGAGCTGTTCGTCTACGCGGCCGCCACGGCGGCGCTGTGGTCGATGGGCCTCGCCTGGGTCGGGATCGCCTACGCGGTCGTCGCCGTCACCGTGGGCGTCATCGCGGGACGCCGCCGCCTGGCATGAGCGGCGTCGTCGCGCGCCTGCGCGCCGCACTCGGCGATCGCGTGGACACGTCGGATGCGGCACTGGCATCCGTCCGGGCGGACAAGTCCGGGCATGCCGCGGCCGGTACGCCGCTCGCGGTCGTGCACGCGACCTGCGTCGAGGACGTGCAGGCGACGCTGCGGATCGCGACCGAGACCGGCACCCCGGTCGTCCCCCGCGGTGCGGGCA
>JAEZSU010000111.1 GCA_023421635.1 Actinomycetes bacterium
GCGTACGGCTGAGCGCCGCGCACACCACCGCCCCGACGGGCCCGCGCTCCCAGTCCCGGTCGCAGAGCAGGCGAACGGTGACGACGATGCCGAGGCTCGCCAGCACCGCGCCGCAGCATCCCACGAGGAGGGCGAGCCATGCGACCAGGACGGCGGTCCGTCCCCGGTCCGTGACCGCCACCTCACCGGCCATCGGCTCAGGTGGCTTCGGTGTCGTACGGGGGCAGCTCCCCCGACGCCGCATCGAACCGCTGCGACCGCGGCGGCGAGGCGAGGACCCCGGAGGCCGCGGCGGCCGTGCCGGCGGCGCGCACCGTCGCCGTGGGCGGGTCGTCCAGCAGCGCCTCCCGGATGATGCGTCGCGGGTCGTACTGCCGCGGGTCGAGCTTGCGCCAGTCGACGTCCTCGAAGTCCTCGCCCATCTCCTCCTGCACCCGGCTCTTCGCCCCGCGCAGGAAGTCCCGCGCCCGGGTGGTGAAGCCGGCGAGCGACTCGGCGAGCTTGGGCAGACGTTCCGGCCCGATCACGAAGGCGGCGATCACACCGATCACCAGCAGCTTCTCGATCGTGAGGCCGAAGAACATGCTCTCAGGTTACCCGCCGCGCCTGCCGGGTCGCTGCGCGCGCGCCACGTAGGCTTGACGGTGGAGGTACACATGAGCGCGAGCGACGCGAACGCCAGGTTCGCCCTCGAGGCGACCGTCGAACCCGACGCGATCACGCGGGCCCGCTCGCATGCGCTGGAACTCGGTGCCGAGCCGATCAGCGCGCCCGTCGGCGCGCAGTGCGCGGTCATCGCCGCAGCGGCAGGGGCGCTGAACATCGTCGAGATCGGCACGGGGGCCGGGGTGTCCGGGCTGTGGCTGCTGCACGGCTCGCCCCGCGCGGTGCTCACCACGATCGACAAGGAGCCCGAGCATCTCGCCGCCGCACGGCAGGCGTTCGCGGATGCCCGCATCCCTCCCGCCCGCGCCCGGTTCATCACCGGTCGCGCCGCCGACGTGCTCCCCCGGATGAACGAGGCGTCGTACGACGTCGTGCTCGTGGATGCGGACCCGGACGGCGTGATCGAGTACGTCGAGCACGGACTGCGCCTCGTCCGCCCCGGTGGGACCGTGCTCGTGCCGCGGGTGCTCGCCGGCGGCGCCGTGTCGGACCCCGTGCGCCGCGACCCGGTGACCACCGCCTACCGGTCGCTCATCCAGGAGACCCAGGGCTCACCCGCTGTCATCGGCGCGCTCTCGATCGTCGGGGAGGGGCTGCTGCAGCTCACCACGACGAACGAGAACCGTCGCTGACACCGCAGACGAGAGAACGGCCGGTCCCCCCGGGGACCGGCCGTTCTCTCGAGGCGGGGACGCTCAGGCGTTCACGACGCCGCCGAGGACGTCGTACAGTTCCTTGGCCTCGGCGTCGTTGACCGAGACCACCAGGCGGCCACCGCCCTCGAGCGGAACGCGAACGATGATGAGGCGCCCCTCCTTCACAGCCTCCATCGGCCCGTCTCCGGTTCTCGGCTTCATGGCTGCCATGTACGGCTCCTTCTCGTCGATGATCTGGTGTGAAGTTTATCGTGATCGGGGGCGACGGCGCGCCGCCACGCGACCGATGACGTCACGGGACCTGCCAGAAGGTCCGTGCGAGTGCATAGACGTTGAAGATCCACACCCACTGCGCGACCACGCAGAGCACCAGCACTCCCCACCGCCACCACCACGCACGCGGCTGCGCCACGGCGCCCCACAGCGGTGAGACCGGGAGCAGCAACCGGAAGGTGCTCGACTGCGGGAAGAACACCGCGAGCAGGTACAGCAGGTAGCTCGCCGTCCACAGCCGGATCGGCATCCCGAGCGCCCGCACGTGCGGCTCCCGCCAGAGGAGGAGGCCGGCGCCCGCGACGAGGAGGACGAGCACCACGATCCCGGCGATCGGCCCGATCCCCCACACCGACGCCCAGAAGAGCGCACCGCTGACGAACCCCTCGAAGGGGAAGAACGCCACCGGCGCGTCGGCGACCCAGTTGCGGCGCCAGGCGAGCTCCGTGGTCAGGTAGGCGCCGGCGTCCCCGGTGGCGAGCCCCGCGACGAGCTGCCACCCGAACCCGACCGCCGCCGCCAGGAGTCCCAGCGACACGATGTGCACGATCTCGATGGCAGGCAGCGGGTCACGTCGCCGCCGCCACCAGCGCCAGACACCGTACAGCGCCAGCAGCAGCGAGAACGCGAGCACCCCCGGCCGCGTCGCGGCCATGAGCGGGATCAGCAGGTACAACCAGCCGTACCTGCGCCGCTCCAGGGCGAGGAGCGAGAGCAGCAGCCACGCCTGGAACAGCGACTCGGCGTAGCCGACCTGGAAGAGCGCCGCGAGGGGCCCTGCGCTGAAGAAGACGACCGCCCAGGTCGCCGCCGACACGTCGAGACGCACCCGCAGCAGACGGTAGAGGGCGTACGCGGCGACGTAGCCGCCGACGAGTGACACGACGACCGCGCCCGCACCCCAGCTGCCGAGGAGGACACCGACCGCTTGGGCGAGATACGGGTAGAGCGGCAGGAACGCCCACTGGTTCTCGGCGACGAGGCCGTCGTCGGTGAGCGGCAGCTCGGTCGGGTAACCGTTGACGGCGATGAACCAGTACCAGGTGGCGTCCCATCCGAGGACCAGATCGCCGACGGTGGCGTCCGCACCGAACCGCGAGGTCGAATCCGAGAGGCTCGCGGCGAGTGCGAGGAACGCCGTGGTGACCAGGCGCGCCGCGACATAGACGAGGCCGACACGGACGGCGGCGGGCAGGCGGCGCCACGCCGCGCGCATCCCGGTCTCGGGCGTCGCGCGGATCAGGCCGTCAGCCACCGGCGCAGGCCCCGCTCCACGTCCTCGATCTGGCGGACCGGGACGCGCTCCTCGTCGTGGTGGGCGAGGCTGGGGTCGCCGGGGCCGTAGTTGACCGCGGGGACGCCCATGGCCGAGAACCGCGCGACGTCGGTCCAGCCGTATTTGGGGCGCGGCTCGGCGCCGACGGCGGCGAGGAACTCCTGTGCGAGCGGGGCGTTCAGGCCGGGGCGGGCACCCTCGGCCCGGTCGACGACCTCGATCTCGAAGCCCGCGAGCACGTCGCGCACGTACTCCTCCGCCTGGGCTGCGGACCGGTTCGGCGCGAACCGGTAGTTGATCTCGACCTCGCACAGGTCGGGGATGACGTTGCCGGCGATGCCGCCGGAGATCCGCACCGCGTTCAGCCCTTCGCGGTAGTCGAGCCCTTCGACCGGAACGGTGCGGGGGCGGTGCTCGGCGAGCCTGGCGAGAATGGGGGCTGCGGCGTGGATGGCGTTCTCCCCCACCCAGGCGCGGGCGCTGTGGGCGCGGACGCCGTGCGTACGCGCCACCACCCGCAGATTGCCGTTGCAGCCGCCCTCGACCTGCCCGTTCGAGGGCTCGCCGAGGATGGCGAAGTCCCCCGCGAACAGGTCGGGCCGGGTGCGCGCAAGCCTGGTGAGGCCGTTGAGCTCCGCCGCGACCTCTTCGTGGTCGTACCACATCCACGTCAGGTCGACCCGGGGTTCGGCGAGCTCGGCGGCGAGCTTCAGCTGCACCGCGACGCCCGCCTTCATGTCGACCGTCCCGCGCCCCCAGAGGAAGGGCCCGCCGTCGACGACGACGTCTCGCACAGGCAGGTTGCGGTTGACGGGGACCGTGTCGATGTGGCCCGCGATCACCACGCGCTGGGCGCGTCCGAGGTTCGTCCGCGCGACGATCGTGTCGCCGTCGCGGAAGACCTCCAGGTGCGGGAGGTCGGCGACCTCCGCCATGATCGCGTCGGCGAGGACGGTCTCCTCGCCCGAGACGGACGGGATGTCGCACAGCGCCCGGGTGAGGTCGACGGCGGATGCGGACAGGTCGAGCCGGGGCATCCCCCGAGTCTAGCGAGCGCCGGGGAGTCGCTAGCCTGGAGGGATGAGTGAACGCTGGATCTGGGGTACGGGGCTTGAGACGCGGACGACGGACGGGACGGTGCTCGACGCCTGGTTCCCCGCCGTCCACGAGGGCCGGCCGGCCGACGACGCCGCACCGGATGCCGCACTGACCGCCGGCGCGGACGAACGCCGCGCGGTGACGATCGCGCCCGTGACGGTCGTGATCGACCTGGACGCCCCGCCCGCCTCGACGGCGGACGCCTACCTCCGCCTGCACGCCCTGTCGCACCTCGTGGTGCGCCCCAACGAGCTCAACCTGGACGGTGTCTTCGCCCACCTGCCCAACGTCGCGTGGACGACGGCAGGCCCGGTGCACCCCGACGACCTGCCCCGGCTCCGGATGGGCCTGCAGCGCGCCGGCATCCAGGTGCAGAGCCTGGACAAGTTCCCGCGTCTGACCGACTACGTCATCCCCGCCGGTGTCCGCATCGCCGACGCCGGCCGTGTCCGGCTGGGCGCCCACCTGGCACCGGGGACGACGGTGATGCACGAGGGCTTCGTCAACTTCAACGCCGGGACCCTCGGCGCCTCCATGGTCGAGGGCCGCATCTCGCAGGGCGTCGTGGTCGGCGACGGCAGCGACATCGGCGGCGGCGCGTCCATCATGGGCACGCTCTCCGGCGGCGGCACGCACCGCGTGTCGATCGGTCGGCGCAGCCTCCTCGGCGCAAACGCCGGCATCGGCATCTCGCTCGGCGACGATTGCGTGGTCGAGGCCGGCCTGTACGTCACCGCCGGGACGAAGGTGGTCATGGTCGACGAGCCGCTCCTGGCCGACGAGTCGCGTCCCGTCGTCAAGGGCGCCGAGCTGTCCGGCCGCGACGGGCTGCTGTTCCGCCGTAACTCCGTCACCGGTGCCGTCGAGGCAGTGCACCGCCAGGGTGTCGGCGTGACACTGAACGAGGCGCTCCACGCCTGAGCCGGACGCCCCCGCTACGCTCACGACATGACGACGAGGCTGTCGAAGAAGGTCGCCGAGGACGAACTGCGCCGCCTGCAGGCGCAGCTGGTCGACATGCAGGCCTGGGTGCAGGCCACCGGCGCGCGCATCGTTGTGATCTTCGAGGGCCGGGATGCGGCGGGCAAGGGCTCCACCATCACCCGCGTCACGCAGTACCTCAATCCCCGCGTGGCGCGGGTGGTGGCGTTGCCCATGCCCACCGAGCGGGAACGCAGCCAGTGGTACTTCCAGCGGTACATCGCCCACCTGCCCGCGGCGGGCGAGATCGTGCTGATGGACCGGTCCTGGTACAACCGCGCCGGCGTCGAGCGGGTGATGGGCTACTGCACGCCGGCACAGTACGAGCGCTTCCTCGATCAGGCGCCGCAGTTCGAGCGCATGCTCGTCGAGGACGGCATCCTGCTGCGCAAGTACTGGTTCAGCGTGTCCGACGTGGAGCAGGAGCGCCGGTTCCACGACCGCGCGGACGACCCCATGCGCCGGTGGAAGCTCAGCCCCACCGACCTCGAGGCGATCACGCGGTGGGAGGCGTACTCGCAGGCGAAGGACGCCATGTTCGCCCGCACCGACACCGAGGACGCGCCGTGGTTCGAGGTCGACAACGACGACAAGCGGCGCGGGCGGATCAACATGATCCACCATCTGCTGGCGAGCATCCCCTGGCACCAGGTCGAACGGGAGCCCCTCGTGATCCCGTCTCGCCCGGCGCGAACGGCGACCGCCCGTCCGCCGGCGGGCGACCGGCGCCTCGTCCCGGACCACGCCGCGACCCTGTGACCGCAGGGTGCCGGGGTTCCGCCTCCGGTCAGAAGATGATCGGCAGCGCGAAGCACCAGGCGCAGATGAACACCAGCATCCCGAGGCTGTAGAGCACCGACGCCCGCAGGATCTCGCTCTCGCGCCCGGACAGTCCGACCGCGCCCGCGGCGATGGCGATCGACTGCGGCGAGATCACCTTCGCGGTCGTGCCTCCCGCGGTGTTGCCGGCCACGAGCAGCGCCGGGTCGACCGCGATGCGTTCGGCCGCCGCCACCTGCAGCGGGCCGAACAGCGTGTTGTTGTTGACCACGGAGCCCGTGAGGAAGACGCCGATCCAGCCGATGATCGGCGCGAGCAGCGGCACGACCGGCCCAGCCGCCCCGAGGGCCTCCCCCATGGCCACGGAACCGCCGGAGTAGTTGGCGAGGTTGGCCAGCATGAGGATGAGCGCGATGAGCACCAGCGCCTGCCACAGCATCGCCACGGTGCGACCGAGTTCCCGCCAGAGGTCGCGCCAGCGGAGCGCCGGGGTCGTCAGGAACGACACGAGCACGGCGAGCAGGATCGCGGTGCCGGTCGCGTTGAGGGGCGTGAAACTGAACGAGGCACCCATCACGCCGGCGGCGTTCTCGATCCGCCCGGTGAGCCCGGGGATCGACCAGGTGGACACCGCCCAGGCGAGCGGGCCGTCCTCGGCGAACAGCGCTTTGAAGGCGGGCAGGCTCCACACCAGGATGAACGCGGTGAGGATGTAGAACGGGCTCCAGGCCGCGCCGATCCGGCCGAGCGAATGGGCTTCGGCCGCCGGTGCGGGTGCGTCGTCGACGCGGAACACCCGCTTGGGGTGCCAGACACGGCCGAACAGGAACACCGCCACCATGCCGGCGAGCCCTGCACCGACGTCAGCGAGTTCGGGCCCCAGGAACCAGAGCACGCCCGCCTGCACGCCGCTGAAGACGATCGTGACCACGAGCGCCATGGGCCACGTCTCCCGGAGCCCCCGCCAGCCGTCGATGATGAGGACGAGCAGGAACGGGATCAGCAGCGTCAGCGGCCCGAGGAGGATCACGAGCGAGCGGGACAGGTCGAGCACGTCGATACCGGTCACCTGCGCCCCGACGAGGACGGGGATGCCGATCGCACCGTACGCACCGGCGGCGGCGTTCGCCACCAGGGAGAGCATGGCGGCCTTGACCGGGCGGAACCCGAGCTGGACGAGCAGTGCTGCACAGATCGCGATCGGCACGCCGAACCCCGCGGCGCCCTCCAGGAACGCGCCGAACGCGAAGCTGATCAGCAGCACCTGGATGCGCTGATCGTGCGAGACGCCGCCGATCGAGGAGCGGATGACGTCGAACCTGCCGCTGGCGACGGCGAGACGGTAGAGCCACACCGCCATGACGATGATGTAGGCGATCGGCCAGATGGCGGTGAGCAGGCCCAGCAGGCTCGCTCCGCCGGCGGCGGGTGCGGGCAGGCCGAACACGAGCACCGCGACGAGGAGCTCCGCCACGAGCGCGATCGCCGCTGCGATGATGCCCTTCAGCCGGAGCACGACCAGACCGAGCAGGAAGACCACGATGGGCACGGCCGCCACCAGCGCGGAGAGCCACACGTTGCCGAGCGGATCTGTCGATTGGATCCACATGGACGGACCGCCTTCACCTCGCCGGGCCTGCTGTCCACGACACGGTAGGACCTGCGCGGTGGCCGGAGAAGGGCTTGTGTCACACGAATGGAAGAGCCCCGCGCGATGCGCCGGGGGCGTG
>JAEZSU010000137.1 GCA_023421635.1 Actinomycetes bacterium
CGGCGCAGTTCACCGTGACCGACGACGCGCCGGACCGGCTCCTCGCCCGCCATCCCACCGGCTCGGGCCTCCGGTTCGTCGCCGACGGCGACACGGTCGGCGTGTTCGTCGCCCCGGCGCCGCCCTCCCCCACGCCCCGCTGACCCAGGGCCGTGGCCGCGGCGGGCCTGCGCGCGAGCTGCCACCCGACGCATCCGTCCGCCGGTTCGCGTGGCAGGTTCCGCGGGTTCAGAGGCGAGGATGCCGCAGCACCTGCCACCCGACGCATCCGGGGTGCGGTTCAGGTGGCAGTCCGCGACCGCGGCGCTAGTCAGGTTCCGCGTTCGCGTGGCAGGCTCTGGCCACCAGTTCCTTCGGCACGTGCCCCACCCCGCATCCCGGCAGAGGAGCAAGTATGAGTGAGAAATCCCCCATCACGCCGTTCTCCAGCAACCCCGACTTCGACTTCGACATCCGTTGCGCCATCGGGATGAGCGTGTTCGGCGCGGGCGACCCCGGCGAGATCCTCGCCGCGACCGAGCACGTGAAGAAGAACGACCACGAGGGCTGGTTCGCCGCGTGGCAGACGCTCGCCGACCGCACCGCGGCCGCGGCGGATGTGTCGAGCGCCGGCGGGCACGCGGTGAGCGCGGCCGCCGCGTACCTGCGCGCGTCGGCGTACTACGCGTATGCGGTGAACGCGGCCAGCGCGCTCGATGACGCCGACCGGCTCTCGGCCACCTTCGCACGGCAGCAGGGTGCCTGGCGCGGGTTCATCCGGCACACGCCCGTCGACGTCACGAGCGTGGAGATCCCGTACGAGCAGGACCCGCTGCCCGGGTACGTGTTCCGTGCGGCGACGCGTGCCGACGGCGGCAACCCGATGCTCGTTGCCGTGAACGGCAGCGACGGGTCGCTCGCCGCACTGTGGGGCGCATGCGTGGCGCCCGCGCTGGATCGCGGGTACGACGTGCTGGTCTTCGACGGTCCCGGGCAGCAGTCGCAGTTGTTCGAGCAGCACGTGCCATTCCGCCCGGACTGGGAGCACGTGCTCACCCCCGTCTACGACTTCGCCGCATCGCTCGACGGCGTCGACCCCGACCGGATCGCCGTCTACGGCATCAGCCAGGGCGGGTACTGGGTCGTCCGCGCCATCGCGTTCGAGCATCGGTTCGCCGCGGCCATCACCGACCCTGGTGTCGTCGATGTCTCGACCTCGTGGACGGCGCACATCCCGCACAGCCTGCTGAAGCACCTCGACGCCGGCGACCTCCCGACCTTCGACAAGGAGATGGCGTTGGGGATGCGGTTATCGCCCGAGCTCGCCCGCACCTGGGCCTTCCGCGCACGCCCGCTGGGCACCACGGGCTACGGCGAGACCATCGAGGCGGTCCGGAAGTACAACGCCACCGACGTCGCCGGGCAGATCACGACGAAGCTCTGCATCCTCTCCCCCGAGCACGAGCAGTTCTGGCCGGGGCAGGCGCAGCAGCTCGCCGAGCTCACCCCGCGCGTGTCCACGCTCATCCGATTCACCGCCGCCGAGGGCGCCGACGAGCACTGCCAGCCGCTCGCCCGTGCCCTCACGGCGCAGCGCATGTTCGACTGGCTGGACGACCAGCTGGCCTGATCAGCCGGGCAGCAGCTCGCCCATCAGTGCCTCGACGCGCGCGCGGATGTCGTCCCGGATGCGGCGGACGGTCGCCGCATCCTGCCCGGCCGGGTCGTCGAGCTCCCAGTCCTCGTAGCGTTTGCCGGGGAAGATGGGGCACGCGTCGCCGCATCCCATCGTGATGACGACGTCGGCGGTCTTGACCGCGTCGACGGTGAGGAGCTTCGGGGCGTTGCCGGTGAGGTCGATGCCTTCTTCGCGCATCACCTCGATCGCGACCGGGTTGATCTGGTCCTTGGGGGCGGAGCCGGCGGAGCGCACGTCGACGCGATCACCCGCGAGGGCGGCGAGGTAGCCGGCGGCCATCTGCGACCGGCCGGCGTTGTGGACGCAGACGAAGAGCACCGTGGGGCGCGTCGAGCCGTTGCGTGCGGATCGCCGTTCGACGAGCACCGTGTCGCGCCACTGTCCGGCGTGCGGACCGAGCTCGGAGCGTGCGATGCGCTCGCGGGTGCCGACGACGCGGAACCCGAGCTGCTCGTGCAGGCGGAGGCTCGCGGTGTTCTCCGGGAAGATGCTCGACTGGATGGTCCAGTATCCGGCGTCCTCGACCGCGTCGATGAACGCGGCGAGCAGTGCGCGGCCGACGCCCCTCCCCTGCCGGGCGGGGTCGACGTAGACGGAGTGCTCGATGACGCCGCGGTACACGGCACGGGCGGAGACCGGGGATGCGGCGACCCAGCCGATCACGGTGCCGTCGCCGTCGAGCGCCACGAGGCGGCCCTCGCGGATCTTGCCCGCGTCGAACGCCTCCCAGGTGGGTGTGGTGGTCTCGAACGTCGCCTCGCCGCCGGCGATCCCGGCCGCGAGGATCGCCTCGACCTGCGGCCAGTCCGCGGCGGTCATCTCGCGGATGGCGGTCATGCGCAGCACGAGGTCGAGCCGGCCAGGTCGGTGGAGCAGACCCCGGTGGCGGGGAGGGTGAGCTGCACCTGGGTGGCCGATGCCATGTCGCCGCCCAGCCAGGCTGCGACGGAGCGGACCTGTTCGTAGCCGGTGGCGAGGAGGAAGGTGGGGGCGCGGCCGTAGGACTTCATGCCGACGATGAAGAAGCCGGGTTCTGGATGCCGGAGCTCCGCGAATCCGTGGGGCGAGACGGTGCCGCAGGAGTGCAGGTTCGGGTCGATGAGCGGTGCGAGGCGCACGGGCGCTTCCACGATGTCGTCGAGTGCGAGCCGCACCTCGCGCAGCATGTCGAGGTCGGGGCGGAACCCGGTCGCGTTGACGACCAGGTCGGTGTCGTGCGCGGCCGGTTCGCCGTTCCGGGTGCCGATGAGCCGGACACCGTCCCCGCGGCGCGCGACCTCACGGATCTCGAACGAGTCGAGCTTCTCGATGGCGCCGTCGTCGACGAGGCGGTCGACGCGGGAGCCGAGGCGTGCCCGGTCGGCGAGTTCGTCGCCGGGCGCGGAGGAGACGCGGACGGCGGATGGGTTCCGGATGAGCCAGGTCACGCGCGTGCCGGGCTCGGCGTTCGCGAGTTCGGCGAGCGCGGTGAGGGTGTTCGCGGCGGAGTGGCCGGCGCCGACGACGGTGGTGTGGCGGCCGGTGAAGCGGGCGCGGTCGGCGCCGAGCACATCGGGCAGGGCGGGGAGGATCGCGTCGGCGCACGCTGCGGCGCCGAGCGGTTCGAGCCCGGAGGAGCCGAGCGGGTTCGAGGTCGCGTAGGTGCCGGATGCGTCGATGACGGCTCGCCCTGCGATCTCGCGCACCTGCCCGTCGGCGGTCTGCACCCGCACGAGGAAGGGCACCTGGTCGCGGCCGGCGGTGCGGGTGCGGTCCATCCCTTCCCGGGTTACGGCGACGACGCGGGTGCCGAACTCGATGTGGGGCGCGATGCGGTCGAGTGTCGCGAGCGGGGCGAGGTAGGCATCCACGAGTTCGTGTCCGGTCGGGACGCCGTCGTCGTCGGGGGCCGTCCAACCAGATGCTGTGAGGAGCCGGCGGGATGCGGGGTCGATGAGGTGGCGCCACGGCGAGAAGAGCCGGGTGTGGCCCCAGGCGCGGACCGCCGCGGCGACCTCGTCGCCGGCTTCGAGGATGACGAAGTCGATCCCCCGCTCGGCGAGGTTCGCAGCGGCGGCCAGCCCGATCGGGCCTGCACCGATGATGAGCACCGGGAGCGCGGTGAGGCGGTCCGCGACGGGGACGCGCGGCGTGAGGTCGAGCATGGTCATGAGGACTTCTCCGGGGATCGATGAACGTCGATGTTCAGTATGGGCAGCTCTATCGATGACTGTCAATATCGACTACCATCGATGCATGGCCACCACGCTCGAGTTCACGGATGTTTCCGCCTGCTGCTCTTCCCCGGTGAAGGAGCCCATGGCGCAGGCGGACGCGGAACGCTTGGCCGCGACGCTCAAGGCGTTGGCAGACCCGACTCGGCTGCGCCTGCTGTCGATCGTCGCGTCGTCCGCCGATCAGGAGGCCTGCGTCTGCGACCTGACCGAGCCGGTGGGCCTGTCCCAGCCGACGGTGTCGCACCACCTCAAGGTGCTGACCGAGGCCGGGTTCCTCTCCCGCTCGAAGCGCGGGACCTGGGCCTACTACCGGCTGCAGCCGGAGGCGCTTGCGGACGTTGCGAGGCTGCTTGCGGTCTAGTTGCGAGCGGCGCCCCAGAGGGACTCGAACACACCCGAGCATTTGCTAAGCAGCATGGAGCCACGGGATCCGCGAAACTACGCGGTTTCACGAAGGTTGAGCCCAGCAGGGACGAGCTGGCGGGGCGCCAAGCTGCCGCGAGCGGCCTTGTCCCGGCGTTCGTGCATGTGCAGGTACTTGCCTTCTATGTGCAGGTACTTCTAGAGAAGTGCTCCTCGAGGGTGTCGATCCTCCACCGCGCCTGCGTGCATCGCACCTTCGCTTCGGGATGGTCGCTTCTCGTGGATTTAGCCTCCCGGGATCGAAGGTGATGGCGCGAGCGGGTCTTCTGGCTCGCATTGACGGTGGTTCCTTGTACGGTCGAGTGCTACGGGTCACTTGCCTCCGAAGACGATCGCCGAGACGCTTCGCGGAATCCAGTCGAACGAACTCGTCCTTCCGGCGATCCAGCGCGAGTACGTGTGGAAACCCTCGCAAGTCGTGCGACTGTTCGACTCCATCTTGCGGGGGTATCCGGTCGGCAGCTTCCTCGCGTGGCGCATTGACCCCGAGACCGTTGAGCGGTTCAAGTTCTACGGCTTTTTGAAGGACTACTCACAGTTCGATAATCGGCATAACCCCGACCTCGACCTACTCAGTCGCCAGGTGACAGCGGTGCTGGACGGCCAGCAACGACTGACCTCGCTGAACATCGGCTTGCGCGGCTCGTACGCCGTCCGAGAGAAGTACGCCCGGTACAACCACGCACGGAGCTACCCGACTCGCCGGCTGTATCTGAACGTCCTGGACGAGGCCGCACCGAACGATGCGGGACTCCGCTACGACTTCCGCCTCACGACAGACCAGCAGATCCGCGACTCCACGGATGACCCCGCCCATCACTGGTTCCCAGTAGCGAAGGTGTTCGAGGCCCCGACCGCGATCCAGCTCATGCGCGATCTCGCCCAGGTTGGCCTCGGCAACAACGACTTCGCCATCGAGGTCCTTGGCCAGCTGCACCAAGAAGTGCATGCCAACCAAAGCCTCCACATGTA
>JAEZSU010000268.1 GCA_023421635.1 Actinomycetes bacterium
AGAGCACCCCGCCCCCGGCGCCGGCTGCCGCGGCACTCAGGGTGAACGCGGCCACCTTCACGCGCGACGCGGGCACGCCGTTCAGGCGCGCCGCCGTCTCGTCGTCCCGGACCGCCCGCATCCGCAGGCCCAGCCGCCCCCGGCGGACGAACGCGAGCAGGGTCGTGACGACGGCGGCGACGAGGATCGCCACCCACGCCTGCCACTGTTCGATCACCATGACGCTGCGAAGCGCGGCGGGCACCGGGTCGGCGGCGATCTGCAGCCCCTGATCGCCGCGGAAGACCCCGGACAGCACGCTGGTCACGGCGGGCAGCGCGATCACGAGGGCGAGCGTGACACCGGCCAGGTACGGCCCGCGGAGCCGGGCGGCCGCCAGGCCGAGCAGGAACCCGAGCGCGGTGGCGACCGCGACGGCTGCGACCAGGGAGACGAGGAACCGGACCGCGCCTTCGACGCCGGCGTCGGTGAGCGCCTGCGCGGTGAGCGCGTAGCCGTAGCCGCCCGCCGCCATCAGCGCGGCGTGCCCGAGGGAGAGCTGTCCGCTCAGCCCGATGAGGAGGGTGAGGCCTGCCGTGGCGCAGAAGTACGCCGCGACCGTGGCGATCTGGAAGTTGCGGTACGGGTCGAGGAGGAACGTCGCGCCGAGGGTCACGACGGTCAGCACCGCGGCGCTCGTGAGGACCCGGGGCGTGCCGGTGAGCCGGGGAAGGATGCGTGTCATACCGTTCGTGCCTCCCGCAGCGAGAAGATGCCGCCCGGCCGCAGCAGCAGCACCACCAGGAGCAGGACGAGGACGCCGATCGGCGCCACCGTGGAGCCGAGGTATCCGGTGATGAGGGTCATGACGACGCCCACGCCGAGGCCGCCGAGGAACGCCCCGAGCGGGGAGTCGAGGCCGCCGACGACCGCGACCGTGAACGCCGACACGAACAGGGCGTCGGTCGAGTGCGGGTTCAGGCCGAGCTCGGTCGGTGTCAACAGCACCGCCGCGAGCGCGGCGACCGCGGCCGACAGCATCCATCCGATCGTGATCATCCGGGACACGCGGACGCCGAGGAGCCGCGACACCTCCGGCGCGAACGCCGCGGCCCGCAGCTGCAACCCGAGCGAGGTCCTCGTGAACAGCAGCGCCAGCGCGGCCATGACGGCCAATGCGATGACGAGCACGAGCAGGTCGTACGGCGAGAGCAGTGGCACCCCGGCGACGATGATGGGGCTCTCCGGCAGTGGCGCCTCCATCGGCAGGTATTGCGGCCCGAAGAGGATGCCGAGGAGCGACTGCAGCACCATCACCAGCCCGATCGCCACGATGACACCGGTGAGCGGCGAGGCGTGCGACGCATGCCGCATGAGCAGCCGCTCCACCGCGAAGCCGATGACGAGTCCCGCGACGATGCCGGCGGCGAGCCCCGCGGCGAACGACCCGGTCGTGGCCGTGACCGCGTAGGCGACGTAGGTGGCCACGAGCGCCATCGCACCCTGCGCGAAGTTCACGATGCGGGCGGCCCGCCAGATGAGCACGAGCGACAGCGCGAACAGCGCGAAGACCGCACCGCGGGCGAGGCCCGTCGCGAAGAGGAAGGCGAATCTGTCCATCAGAACCCCAGATAGGCGTGGCGGAGGGTGCTGTCCTCGGCGAGGACGGCGGCCGGTGCGTCGGCGACGACCCGGCCGAGATCGAGCACGACGCCGCGGTCCGCGATGGACAGCGCGCTGGTGACGTTCTGCTCGGCGAGCAGCACGGTGAGCCCGGTGGCGGCGGCCGCGTCCCGGAGCGTCGTCATGAGCTGCGCGACGACGAGCGGTGCCAGCCCGAGCGACGGCTCGTCGAGGACGAGGACGGTGGGCCGGGAGAGCAGCGCGCGGCCCAGCGCGAGCATTTGCCGCTCACCGCCGGAGAGCTGGTGGCCGTGGCTCGACCGTCGGCGCGCGAGCGGCGGGAAGAGTTCGTACGTCTCCTCGATCGCACGGTCCAGTGCGCGCCCGCGGTGGCGCCACAGTCCGCCCAGCCGCAGGTTCTCCGCCACCGTCAGCTCGCCGACGATGCTGCGGCCTTCGGGGACCTGGGCGATGCCGCGGCGGGCGCGGTCCTCGGTCCGGAGCCTGGCGAGGTCGACACCGTCGAGCGCGATCGACCCGCCGGCGAGGGGGACCAGGCCCGCGACGGCGCGGAGGAGCGTGGTCTTGCCGGCGCCGTTCGCGCCGAGCAGGGCGACGATCTCACCGGGCGCCAGGGCGAGGTCGACGGCGTGCAGCACCGGTGCGCCGCCGTAGCCGACCGTCACCCCGTGCAGCGCGAGCGCCCCGGTCGTGGTGCCGTGCGCTGCCGTGCTCATGACGCCGCCTTCACGCCGAGGTAGGCTTCTTCGACCTTCGGGTCGACCCTGATCTCCGCGGCGCTGCCGCGAGCGATGACCCGGCCGAAGTCGAGCACGACGATGTGGTCGGCGATCCCCATGACGAAGTCGACGTGGTGTTCGACCAGGAGCACGCCGCAGCCGCCGGCCGCGGTGGCGCGCACGATGCCGGCGAGCTCGTCGATCTCGTCGGCGCCGAGACCTCCCGCCGGCTCGTCGAGCAGGAGCAGGCGCGGATCGGTGACGAGCGCCCGTGCGAGCGCCACGCGCTTGCGCACCGGATAGGGCAGCTGTGCGACCGGGCGGTCTGCCACGTCGGAGAGCCCGAGTGCCTCGAGCCGCGCAGCCGTCCGCTCGTCGGCGTCGCGTCGTGCGGACAGCGGCACGCGCACGTTCTCCCGTGCGGTGAGGGTGTCGAACAGGCCGAGGGCCTGGAGCGTGCGGGAGACGCCGCGGGCGGTGAGTCCGGCAGGCCCCCGCGGCATCGGGCGGCCGTCGAGCAGGGCGGTGCCCTCGTGCGGAACGAGGCCGCATACGGCGTTGAAGGCGGTGGTCTTGCCGGCACCGTTCGGGCCGATCAGGGCGACGACCTCACCCCCGCCGACGCGGAAGCCCACGTCGTCGAGGGCGGTCAGCCCGCCGAAGCGGACGCCGAGCGAATCCACCGCGAGCCGCGGGGTCGTGGGTGTGGACGAGCGGGACATCGGCACCTCTTCGTGTCGGATGTGGGTCACTGTACCGCAGAAACCGACCGGACGGTATGCTGCTGAGAAAGTCGCCTTCGGAGCCGCGGCGAGCGCTCAGCGGTGGGGGATGCCGGTGATCATCGCGCCGTCGACGACGATCTCGGTCCCGGAGACGAAGCGCGACGCGTCGCCCGCGAGGAAGACGATCGTGCCGGCGACGTCGTCGGGGACGCCCGGACGGCCGAGCGGGATCTCGAGGTGCGCGGGGTCGATCCGGGTGGTCATCTCGGTGCGGATGAGTCCCGGATGGACGGAGTTCACCCGGATACCGCTCGGCCCGAGCTCGACCGCGAGGGACTTCGTGAGTCCGCGCACCCCGAACTTCGCGGCCGTGTAACCGTGGAGGCCGGGGCTTCCCCGCATCCCCTCGACCGAGGAGATGTTGATGATGGACCCGGCGCCCTGCCTCTTCATCGCCGGGGTCACCGCGCGGCAGCCGAGGAACGTGCCGGTGAGGTTGACGGCGATCACGGCGTCCCACTTGGCCGTGGTGAAGTGCTCGATGGGCGCCGCGTTCGCGATGCCGGCGTTGTTCACGAGCACGTCGATGCGACCCGAGCGGGCCAGGACGTCCGCGACGACCGCTGCCCAGCCCGCCTCGTCCGTCACATCGAGGTGTGCGAACCGGGCACGGTCGCCGAGCGCTTCCGACAGTCGCCGGCCGTCCTCGTCGAGCACGTCGGCGACGACCACCTCGGCGCCCTCGGCGTGCAGCGCCCGGACGTACGCCTCGCCGAGACCGCGGGCGCCGCCCGTGACGAGCGCGACCCGGCCGCGCAGTGCGTCGGCCATCAGGCGACCCGGATCACCACACGACCGGTGGTCTCGCCGCCCGCGAGCCGCTGGATCGCCGCGGGCGCCTCCTCGAACGGCACCTCACTGTCGATCACGGGGCTGATCGCACCGGATGCCGCGAGGCGGGTGAGCTCGTCGTGCGCGTGGGCGACCAGGTCGGGGCGGTGCTGGGTGTACAGCGCCCAGTGCAGGCCGAGCACGCCGTAGTTCTTGACCAGGGCGTGGTTCACGCCGAGCTGCGGGATCGTGCCCCCGGCGAACCCCACCACGACGATCCTGCCCTCGAAGGCGATGCACTTCGTGGATGCGGTGAACGCGTCCCCGCCGACCGGGTCGAACACCACGTCGGCGCCGTGCCCGCCGGTGAGCTCCTTCACGCGCGCGGCGATGTCGTCGACGTCGCGTCGCAGCACGTGCTCGGCGCCGGCGCGGCGGGCGACCTCCGCCTTCGCCTCGGACCCGACCACGCCGATCACCCTGGCGC
>JAEZSU010000269.1 GCA_023421635.1 Actinomycetes bacterium
CGGCGAGTACGCCTTCCTCACGCGCCTGCGTGCCGAGCAGCTGCGCGACATCGGGCCCGCGCTCGCCCCGCACTCCGCGTTCCTGCTCGCCCAGGGGGTCGAGACGCTGCCGTTCCGGATGAAGGCGCACGTCGAGAGCGCGCGCGCCGTCGCCGAGTGGTTGGATGCGGACCCGCGTGTCGAGTTCGTCAACTGGGCGGGGCTCCCGCAGCATCCGCATCACGACCGTGCGGCGAAGTACCTGCCCGAGGGGCCCGGCGCCGTCTTCAGCTTCGGGGTGAAGGGTGGGAGATCCGCCGGACGCACCTTCATCGAGTCGGTCGAGCTGGCCAGCCACCTCGCAAACATCGGCGACGCGAAGACCCTCGTCATCCATCCCGCCTCGACCACGCACGCGCAGCTCAGCGAGCAGCAGCTCGTCGACGGCGGTGTGCTGCCGGGACTCGTCCGCATCAGCGTCGGTCTCGAGGACGTCGAGGACATCCTGCACGACCTCGACCAGGCGCTCGCCGCCTCGCAGCAGGAGGAAGCGTGATGAGCGACGAACTGGTCTCCACCCGCCTGGCGAACGGCCTCACCTGCGCGCTGCCGGCATCCTCCCCGCTCGCGAAGCTGCTGCGCTCCCAGCGCACCTGGGAGGGGCCGTCCGCGAAGGAGCGCCTGTCGATCCTGCGGAAGGCGAAGAGCGTCGCGATCGTCGGCGCGTCCGCGAACCCCGCACGCTCCAGCTTCTTCGTGGGCACCTACCTGCAGCAGTCGAGCGACTACCGCGTGTACTTCGTGAACCCCAACGCGACGGAGATCCTGGGGGAGCGGGCCTACCCCGACCTGGCGTCGCTGCCGGAGGTGCCCGACATCGTCGACGTCTTCCGTAAACCGGCGGACATCCCCGCCGTCGTCGACGAGGCGGTCGCCGTGGGCGCGCCCGTCGTGTGGGTGCAGCTGGGCATCTGGAACGAGGATGCGGCCAGGGCGGGCGAGGTGAAGGGGCTCACCGTCGTGATGGACCGGTGCCTGAAGATCGAGCACGCCCGCTTCCACGGCGGCCTGCACCTCATGGGCTTCGACACCGGCGTCATCAGCGCGCGGCGCGCCCACCGCTGAGCCGAAAAACGCGCGTAACACGGGGAGGGATAGGCTCGGGCGAGTGATTGCAGCCCCTGACCGCGCCAGAACCCCCGCAACGATCTTCACCTACATCGGTGTGGGCCTGCTCGCGGGGCTCCTCTCCGGACTCTTCGGGGTCGGCGGCGGCACCGTCATCGTGCCGCTGCTGGTGATGTTCCTCACGTTCAACCAGCGGCTCGCCGCGGGCACCTCGCTGGCGGCGATCGTCCCCACGGCGACCGTCGGCGTCATCTCCTACGCCGTCGGCGGGCATGTCGACTGGCTCGCCGCGATCCTCCTCGCCGTCGGTGCCATCGTGGGCACGCAGATCGGCACCTGGATGCTGCCGCGCATCTCGCAGACCGCGCTCCGCTGGACCTTCGTCGGGTTCGTCGTCGTGGTGATCGTGAGCCTGTTCATCGTCATCCCCTCGCGGGACGCCGAGATCCACATGACCGTGTGGTCGGGGATCGCGCTGGTCGTGGTCGGCCTGCTCACCGGCATCCTCTCCGGCCTCATCGGGGTCGGCGGCGGCGTCGTCGTCGTGCCCGTGCTCATCCTGCTGTTCGGCGCCAGCGACCTGGTCGCCAAGGGCACCTCGCTCCTCTTCATGATCCCCGCTGCGATCTCGGGCACCATCGGCAACCTCCGCCGCAAGAACGTGGACCTCGTCGCGGCCGGCTTCGTCGGCGTCGCCGCCTGCACCACGACCGCGCTCGGCGCGTGGCTGGCGACCCTCATCTCGCCACTCGTCGCCAACATCCTGTTCGCCGCGTTCATGGTGTTCATCGGCACCCAGATGGCGATCAAGGCCATCAAGGGCCGCAAGACGAAGGACTGACGCCCAGCCGTCCCGGCGCCGCCCCTCGGTAGGATGGGTGGATGCCCGTGAACCCCGAGCTGGTGGGGCGCGATTTCGCGCCGACGCCGCCGTACCTCGTCGGCCGCGAGAAGGTGCGTGAGTTCGCGCGCGCAGTCTTCGCGACCGACCCGCAGCACACCGACCCCGCCGCCGCCGCGGCCCTCGGCTACGCCGATGTGGTCGCCCCGCCGACGTTCGCGATGGTGGTGCAGGACCAGGCGCTGCAGCAGCTCATCGCCGAACCCGACGCCGGCATCGTGCTCGAGCGCACCATTCACGCCGAGCAGCGTTTCCGCTACAGCCGCCCGATCGTCGCCGGCGACGAGCTCACCGGTCGCATCTCGGTGACGGGCGTCCGCGCGGTCGGTAAGGGCGCGATGGTCACGAGCGACACCGAGATCACAGACGCGGACGGCGCGCACGTCGTCACCGCCACCTCGGTGCTGCTGATCGGGGGCGACGAATGACCGCCGCGGCGCTCGAGCTCGGGCAGGTCGTCGCCGAGCGCGACGTGCACCTCACCCGGGAATCCCTCGTCCGGTACGCCGGGGCGTCCGGCGACTTCAACCCCATCCACTACCGCGACGACGTCGCCGCACGGGTGGGCCTGCCCGGCGTCCTCGCACACGGGATGCTGACGATGGGCCTCGCCGTCGAGACGATCGTGCCGTGGCTCGGCGACGCCGGCCGCATCCTGGAATACGGCGTGCGGTTCACCCGGCCCGTCGTGGTCGACCCGGAGACCGGTGCCGACGTGCACGTCGAGGCGAAGGTCGGCACCGTCGACGAGGAGACCGCACGGATCGACCTCACCGTGACCGCCGCCGGCACCACCGTGCTCGGCAAGGCCCAGGTACGCATCCGGCTCGTCTGACATGCCAGAGACCGACCCCGTCCCGCTGTCCCGGCTGACGACGCTGCGCACCGGCGCCGCGCCGCGCCGGATGATCGACGCCGCGACGCGCGAGGAGCTCATCGACGCGCTGCGCGAGGTGTGGGCCGACGGCGACGATTGGTTCGTCCTCGGCGGCGGGTCGAACCTCTTCGTGGGCGACGAACCGTTCGACGGCACCGTCATCCGCATCCTCACCCGCGGGATCGAGCGGCTGGACCCCGTCACCCCGGGCACCACGCTGCTGCGCGTGCAGGCGGGGCACGACTGGGACGACCTGGTCGCGCAGACCGTCGCGGCCGGGTTGTCCGGCATCGAGGCGATGTCCGGCATCCCCGGCACAGTGGGCGCCGCGCCGGTGCAGAACGTCGGTGCGTACGGGCAGGAGATCTCGCAGACGCTCGTCGAGGTGGAACTCATCGACGAGGCGACCGGAGAGGTGTCGGTCGTCCCCGCGGCCGAGCTCGGCCTCGGGTTCCGCACCTCGGTGCTCAAGCACCACCACGGCTCGGTCGCCGAGCGTCGCGCGGCCATCCTGTCGGTGACGCTGGAGCTGACCCAGGTGGGGCACGGCGTGGCGCCGGTCCGCGGTGAGCAGCTGCGGCGCGCACTGGGACTGGAACCGGATGCCGCGGTCTCGCTCGCGTGGATCCGCGACCATGTGCTGGCCACGCGCCGCGCGAAGGGCATGGTGCTCGACGACGACGACCACGACACCTGGTCGGCCGGCTCGTTCTTCCAGAACGCGATCGTGAGCGAGCGGTTCGCGCGGACCCTCCCCGACGCGTGCCCGCGCTGGCCGATGCAGCCCGACGTGGAACCGGTGACCGTCATCCCGCTCGAGCAGTTCGACGGCGTCGTGCCGCAGCCGGAGCCGCAGGAGGTCGACGTCAAGGTGAGCGCCGCCTGGCTCATCGAGCACGCCGGCATCCGCAAGGGGTTCTCCCTGGCACGGTCGCGCGCGTCGGTGTCGACCAAGCACGCCCTCGCACTCACCAACCGGGGCGGCGCGACGGCGGCCGAGATCGCCCAGCTCGCCCGGTTCATTCAGCAGCGCGTGCAGCAGGAGTTCGGGCTGCTGCTGCAGCCGGAGCCCGTGCTCGTCGACGTCGACCTGTAGCCGCCCGCATCCCCGCCGCCGCATCCGCGTCCCCCGCGTCCGCGTCCCCCGCGCCCGCACCCCCGGCTCAGATCAGGTGATTCGGCGGATGCAGGCTGGTTCGGGCCAGCGATTGCCTGATCTCGCCGAATCACCTGATTCGGAGCGGGGTCTGGGC
>JAEZSU010000380.1 GCA_023421635.1 Actinomycetes bacterium
ATCTCGACGAGGGCGAGCGCGTCGACCCGGTCGGCGACCTTGACGCCGACGACGAGTTCGGCGGCGATGATCGCGCGCATGTCGTCGGGGATGCTCGGCCAGGGGTGGCATTCCCAGGCGTAGAGCCGGTTGCGGACGAACCATGCGGCGCCGCCGGTCGTGGCGCGCTCCTCGCTGCCCGGGAGCGTGGCCGCGACCGCCCGGAGGTCGTCGAGCGTCGGCATGCGGCGAGTGTAGGAGCGGCGACGGACACGGAGACGAGCGCGGGTGCGGGGCCTATGCCGGCGCGGACGCCGGTGCGGCGCAGACCGGGCCCGAGACCGCGCCCGCCGCCGCGCCCCGAGCGCGTGACGCCCCGGACGACAGCATCCCCTCAGAACGGCGCCGGAACAGGGTCGCCGCCACCGGCTTCCGCTCCCTCCCACGGGCGCCCGTAGGCATCCGGGGTGAAGTGGACGGCGGGCACGGGCGGGGTGTCGAGGTAGGTCTTGCCGAGGGGCGAGGTCCATTCCAGAAGGCCGTCGTCGAGTTGCCGGACCTTCCAGGGCGTGAACTGTTTCATCGAGTGATGTCGTTGACAGAGGTGTGCCAGGTTCCCGACCTCGGTCTTCCCGCCGAGCGCCCAATCATGCGTGTGGTCGACCTCGCTTCGGATGGCGGGCATGGAGCATCCGAACCCTCGACACCGTTGATCGCGGCCTCTGAGGTAGCGGTCCATGCGGGCCGGGCGTTTGTAGGTGTCGACGTGGAGGACGGTGCCGCTCACCGGGTCGGTGAGGAGCCGTTCGAGCGGTGAGCCGGTGGCCTCGGCGAGTTCGCGTGCGGTGTGCGGGTCGATCGGGGCACGTCCGATGAGGCTGGCGGGTCCGTCATCGGTGCCGAGGAGCGTGAGTGCGGACACCACGACCTGCACCTTGGCGCGCAGCGCACCGAGGAGGCCGGGCCCGTCGTCGGTGCGGGTCGGATCCGCGCCTGCGTCGGAGGTGAGCAGCATGTCGGCGAAGAGGTCGGCACGCAGCTGGTCCATCGTGCGGGCGTCGGTCGACGACACCCGCAGCGCCTCGTCGTCGAAGTGCCGGAGCGGACGATTCGGATCCGACTCCCCCGACCCCGACCCCACACCCGCGCCCTCCCCCGGCCCTGACGCCGGCCCCGGCCCCGGCCCCGTGTCAGACCCCGGCAGCAGCATGGCCGCCGACGCCGTCGCATCCGCAGCATCCCGTTCCCGCTGCCGGACCTCGCGCACGGCCTGTTCGCGGTGCTCGACGAGGAGGTGCCCCTGTTGGGTGAGGCGGTCGTAGATGCCGTCGGCGATGATCGTCGGGAGGACGGCGATGAGTTCGGACATGCCGTCTCGCAGCGACCGGACGCAGATCTTGCGCTGGAGCTTGGCGTCGCGGTGCCGGTCGCCGAGGCTGCGGGGATGCATCCGTTCGGCGAGCACAGCGAGGTGCTCCTTGGCACGGTTGGGCGTCTCGTGTTCGCACAGCTCGAGGGCTGCGATTTCGTACTCCGGCCGGATGTCGGGCGGCAGTATCGTGCCGAGGTCGGTGATGATCCGCACGTGCGAGCGGTTGATGCGGCCGGCCTCCCACGCGGCGAGGGTGGCCGGGTAGTCGTGCACGAGCTCGCGCGCCTCGTCGATCTGGCGCTGCACCGATCGATCGGTGACGCGCAGCACGCCGGCGAGTTCGGCCGCGATCGATCGCAGCGCCATCTCGTGCTCGCGGGTCTTCGCGGAACTGCGTGCTGCCTGCTTCTCCGCGAGGTCGGCAGCCCTGGCGAGTGCCCGGATGCGGGCGACCTGCGCCTGTGCTTCCAGCATCCGCGTCTTGTCGATGTCGGCAGCGATCTGCGCCAGCTCGGCGCTGTCGCCGTCGCTGTGCTGAACCGCTCCGTTCGAATGCATATGGCAATCATCGCAGCACCCTCCGACATTGAGCCTCGAAGATCCAAACGGTCGAAGCACTCGAGCTCGCGCATGCTTGGGGAGGAGACATCACGAAGCAGACGTCGGCGACAGAACGGAGCGTGAGACGACATCCCGATCGACGGAAGGAGCAGCCCGCTGGCTAGACTCCACGGGTCCCCTCGCGTTCAGAAAGACCCGGATGACCGACCCGAAGGCCACCCCGCTCGCGCCCCCGAGCACCCTCGATTCCCCGCGACGTCACCCAATCCACCCGGCATGGTGGGTCGCGGGTGTCGCGTTCCTGTCGCTCCTCGCCGCCGCCGGCTTCCGCGCGGCGCCGGGCGCGCTGATGACGCCGCTGCATCACGAGTTCGGCTGGTCGACGGGGATGATGTCGGCCGCCGTGAGCGTGAACCTCCTCCTGTACGGGCTCACGGCGCCGTTCGCGGCCGCGCTCATGGACCGGTTCGGCATCCGCCAGGTGATCGCGGCGGCGCTCGTGCTCATCGCGCTGGGTTCCGGATGCAGCGTGTTCATGACCGCGTCGTGGCAGCTGATCGTGTTCTGGGGTGTGCTCATCGGGCTCGGCACGGGGTCGATGGCGCTCGTGTTCGCGGCGACGATCGCGAACCGCTGGTTCGTGGCGCGGCGCGGGCTCGTCATGGGTGTGCTGACGGCCGGGTCCGCGACGGGGCAGCTGATCTTCCTGCCGCCGGTCGCGGCGGTGGCCGAGACGGAGGGGTGGCGGCCCGCATCCCTGCTCATCGCCGGCGCGGCGCTCATGGCGGTGCCGATCGTGTGGGCGGTCATGCGCGACCACCCGTCGCAGCGCGGGGTGCTCCCCTACGGTGCGGATGCGGCGACATACGTCGAGCCGCCGCGGACCGTGTCTGGCAACGCCGCCCGTCGTGCGCTCGAGGGGCTCGCGTGGGCGGCGCGGAGGAAGTCGTTCTGGGCGCTCGCGGGCGCGTTCGCCATCTGCGGGGCGACGACGAACGGCCTGGTCGGCATCCATTTCATCCCGTCGGCGCACGATCACGGGATGCCGGCGACGACCGCCGCGCCCCTGCTCGCCGTGGTCGGGATCTTCGACATCGTCGGCACGATCGCGTCGGGGTGGCTGACGGACAAGTTCGATCCGCGCAAGCTGCTGCTCGCGTACTACGGGTTCCGCGGCGTGGGGCTGCTCGTGCTGCCGTGGCTGCTCGCCGACACGGTGCACCCGAGCATGGTGCTGTTCATCGTGATCTACGGGCTCGACTGGGTCGCGACGGTGCCGCCGACCTCGGCGCTGTGCCGAGAGCTGTACGGCGACCGCGGCACGATCGTGTTCGGCTGGGTGTTCGCGGCGCACCAGGTGGGCGCGGCGATCGCCGCGTTCGGCGCCGGCGTCATCCGTGACGTGTTCGGCGAGTACACCTACGCCTGGTGGGGCGGCGCCGCGCTGTGCGCGATCGCGGCGGTGCTGTCGATCGCGGTGAAGCGGGCGCGGGCGGAGGATGCAGTCGCGGGGTGAGGTGGTGCGGGTTCGATTCCCGTCATCCCCGCCTGGTAGTCGCAACCGCTAGGACCGTGTCGCGCGCATGGACAGGTAGCTTTGCACGACGTACCAATCCGGATGCTCATCGGAACCCACACCGATGACGTCCACAGGGGTCTCTGACTGGACGCGGATCATATCGTCGCTGCGCGTGATGTAGACGTCGCAGTCCACGCGACCGAAACGGTCGACCAGGAGCCGGAATCCGGCGAAGAAGAACCCGGTGAACGCATCTGAGGCTGCGAGGTGAAGGAGGTCCGCTCGCCCAGGCCCTGTGTGATGGCCACCGATGTGGAGCGTCCATTCGAACACGCCCATGTACGCGTTCGGAAGGCCGTCGCCCCACCAGTCCTCGTGGAAGGCGTCGGCGAATTCCCGAGCGACACCCCAGGGGAGGTTCGCAGCGTCGGGTGCGAGGCCGCGTTCACGCGCGTCCCGGAGTATCTCGAAGTCCTTCGGACTCAGGATCGCGGCGAGATCGATGGCGACGCGTAATGGCGGGCGACGCGAGCCGCCGCCTGCGGGTGGTCGCCGGGCCTCCGGTTCTTCGACCTCGCCCTCACCCGAGGTGGCCGGGGCGGCGCCCTGCCGTGCTCGCCCCTGAACGATCGTTTCGATGATGAGCGTAGCCGCCCTTTCGCCGGGAGGATCGGGGAGGTTGATCCCGCCGGCTTCATCGACCACGACGAAAGGGACGCCGTCCCTGCTGACGAGCCAGAGCGGTTCGTGCCAGTACTCGATGCGTCCTGCATACTCGCCCTCGCGGAACTGCCCCTCGAGGAGTCCCGTATAGGTCTCCACCGCCGCGGCGAGCCCGGGGAAGCGCTGACGGAGCGCGTACGCAGACAGAGTGTCGCCCTCATCCGCCACGATCCGTGCCGGCTGCACCGACCACGCCGGACCCTTGGCGACGAATGCGCTCAACAACGCGTACGCCGCGACCTTCGGCGTCGACTCGGCCTCCGGATCCACGGGCCCCCATTCCGCCGACCAGTCGAGGCCGTCCTCCGGGGTCGACACGTCGTCCCACTCGAGCATCGACACTCCGCCTTCGCCGGCGAAGGTGGGGCCTGCATCGTCGTCGAAGTGCAAGGCCGGACCGTGCGGCCCGTCATGCACGACCAGGTGATGGCCTTCGCCGGGGTGCGCGACCCAGCTGATCGTCAACCACGGGCGCGCACGCACCAACGCTGCCGCCGCTTTCCAGGCCGCCTGCAGCGACGCGTGTCCCACCACACCTGAATCCGACATCATCCCCCACTCGACTCGCACGTCGTCGGACGCCAGGCGTCCTGGAAGCTCACGCTAGAGGCCGCGCACCCACGTGCGCCACCACGCAGCGCGCCACACGCCCGGCCCGCCGCACGGCCCATGTCGGCCGCAGCCGATAGATTCGGGATTCCGCACCACGCGGGCTTCTGGGGGACACACATGACGAACACCGCAGCACCGACTCCCGCGAACGCACCTGCACCGAAACCCGTCAAGAAGACACCGACCTGGGCGAAGGTGCTCCTGGTCGCCGTCATCCTCGCGGCGGTCGTCGGTGCAGCGGTCGTGGGGCTCGGCGTCGGCAAGGTCCTCGGCGCGGCGGAATCACGTGACACGCAGGTGATCCGCTCCATCAAGGGCGAGGAGCAGGTGATCCTCGTCACGGCCGGGATGACGGATGTGCAGGAGGAGCGGGCGGACGGCCTGAAGCTCTCCATCGGCGACCTCGAGCTCTTCACCCTCCCGGGCACACAGCGGTCCGTCCTCGTCCGCTATGAGTACGACGCGAAGTTCGGGATCGAGGGGAAGGACGTGGAGATCGTCCGAACGGGCGACAGCGCGTACCGTGTGAGCATCCCCGAGTTCATCTACCTCGGTTACGCCCATCCCGATCTCAGCGTGGCGAGCGAGGAGAACGGTGCGCTCAGCTGGACGACCCCGGAGATCGACAAGACGGCGATCTTCGAGGAGATCCTCTCGGATCAGGCGGTGAGCGCACACATCGACGGCTTCCGCTCCGTCCTAGAGGATCAGGCCGAGGAGTTCTACACGCGGATCGTGCACGCGATCGACCCGACCATCACGCTCGAGTTCGAGTTCGCCCGCTGATCGGAAGGGTCTGACCCTACCTGTCACACCCATGCGACGGCGCGCACGGGCGCACCGTCACCCTGCAGCGCGAGCGGGAAGAACCCGACACGCACCAGCGGCGGCAGCCGATCGAGGTTCGTCACGTTCTCGACGATGAGTCCGCCGCGTCCGGCGCGAGGAACGGATGCTGCGCCGCCGCCGGTGACTTGAACTTCGCCGCCCAGCCGGTGTTGATGAGCACGATCCGCGGCAGCTCATCCGGAGCCGGTCCCCCCGTCGAACGTGAGGTCACGCATCCCGTAGGCGGCTTCGGCGCTCGTATCCGCACGCAGCACGACGGCGTCACCGACCAGTTCGTCCAGTGCGATGTCGGCCATCGTCCGCCCACCAGGGACGGTGTGCGCGGGCGCGTCGATGTGCGTGCCGGTGTGACTGCCGAAGTGGACGCGAGAGACCGACGCACCGTGCTCCGCGTAGGTGAGCGCGTCTTCGATGCGCACCTCGAGGTCGCCCGGGTAGACCGGCATCCCGCTGCGGATCGGGTGGCTCAGGTCATCAGCATGCATCCCAGGATGCCGCACCGCAGTCAGCCGTCGAGCGCGGCTCGCGCCTTCTCGGCGTCGTTCGCGGCAGCCTTGGACGCCGCTACCGCGTCCTTCCGCTCGGTCTCCAGCTCGTCGACAACGTCATCGGCGGCTCCCGCTTCCTCGACCACACGCTGCAATTGCACGCGAAGTTCCTCGACACGCTCATGCAGCATGTCGGCGTGATCGCGGGCCTTCGCCAGCCGGGCTTCGACCTTCGCGAGCGTACGCTCGGCCTCGGATGCTGCGCGCTCGGCAGCTTTCACCGCGGCCTCAGCTGCTTTTCGGGCGCGCCGCTCAGCGAGGTCATCACGAGACGTCGGATGCTGCGGTTTGACGTCCGCATTCACACCGACGACGTGATCCGCGAGGTCCTCGAGGTCACCCGCTTCGAGCGGCTTGATGAGCCGTCCCGTCAGCACGGCCGCGGCCGCGCGCTCGTCCATCACCGCGGCGTTGATCGTCGCCGCTACGGATTCCTGCGCCGAGGCGCTCAACGAGCCGCCCTGCGCCTTGACGAGTCCGCCCGCGCGCTTGGCCAGGGACGCCACGAGGTCGCGGCGTTGCCGACTGAGCTGTTTCAGTTCCGCTGCGTCGAGGTCATCCTGCGCTTCACGCAACGCGGTCGCCAGCTCGATGGCCGGCGCCAGTTGACCGTCGGCGACGAGGAGATTGACCGCCCATGCGGCGACCGTCGGCTTCCGGAGCGACCTGATCTGCTTCGCCCCCTCACCGGTCAGTTCGGCGGCGCGGGCGTTACGCGCGGCGGTGAACTGCTCGGGTGGGAGGGCATAGAGCTCGGCTCCGATGACCTCCGCGCCGTCGCCATCCACACTCATCTGACCATCATTCACTGCACGGCAGCCGATACGCTGCCAGGTCCTCCTGCATGCGTCACCTCCGAGTAGGTGCCACGCGGGTGGCCATGCCCCGCATGACGTCTCCGTCCGGCGGCACCCCGCACGTTCACGGTCGCTCCGAGCCCTCCTTCAGCGGCGTTCGGCCCTCACGTAGAGCTCAGCAGGCCTGCCGCGCCCTTCGGACCACGTCTCGCCGGTCGGCGTGAGCATCGGAAGCATCGCCCGACGGAAGGAGTCCGGCAGCAGCCGCTCCCCCTGCACCACCCCGTGCACGGTGCGCAACCGGCGGAGGGTGAACGGCCCCTCGAGAAGGCCGGACGGGTCGGGCGCGCGGCGGTACTCCGCGCGCAGCGCTTCGACCGCCGCGTCGACGATGTCCGTGTGGTCATAGCGGAGCTCCGGCAGGGTGTCGAGCGGGCAGAGCAGCGCATGCGGCAACCGTTCCGCAGGCACGGTATCCATATGCGCGACGGACAACACCCAACCGCGGTCGTCCCGCCCCGGCGCATCGAACACACGGAGCTGACGCGGCCGCAGGCCTTCGATCTCGGCCTTCTCCCTGAGCGAGCGGAGCACCGCATCGTGAAGGGTCTCGCCCTCGTGGAGGAACGTCCCAGGAAGCCGCGCCTCCCCCTCCTGGTCGACGAGGACGACCGCGAGGCGGTCTTCCGACACCGTGAGCACCGCGGTGTCGACCGCGACGGACGGGCGCGGGTAGTCGGTCAGCGTCTTTCCGGCTCGGTCTCGATATGGGGCCACGGCACCAATTTAACGCACAGTTGCGCAAATCTGGACGACACGTCACACTGGGGGGCATATTTAACTCAGAGTCGCGCGAAATAGGAGGGTGTGATGGCCAGGAGGATGAAAGGGACCCTTCCCTGCGAACTCTTCGGAGGGCCGCTCGACGGAAAGAAGTACGGCGACCTTCCCGATCCCGGGGAACCGCTCACCGGCGCTGTCCTGAGCATCCCACTCGGTCAGCCGGCGGCCGACCACCCCACCGCCGTCTACGAG
>JAEZSU010000085.1 GCA_023421635.1 Actinomycetes bacterium
CCCCGGGACAGGGCGCGCTGGCCGTCGAGACGCGGGAGGACGCTCCCGCCGACCTCCGCGCCGCGCTCGCCCGGCTCGACGACCTGCCCACCCGGATCGCCGTCGCGGCCGAGCGTGCGGTCCTCGCCGGGCTCGAGGCCGGCTGCCACGCGCCCGTCGGGGTGCACGCCCGGGTCGGTGACGGCCTGCTGCGGCTGCGGGCGGTGGTCTACGCGCTCGATGGTTCCGCCAGGGTGGGGATGGATCGGACCGTTCCCCTTCCCGGCGGGTATGCTGAGGGTTCAGGCAGCGGCAATGGTGCGATTGCTGCCGGCGACGCGGACCCGGAAACGCGAGCTCGGCGCACCGGAGAAGACGTCGCCCGTGAGTTGCTCGATCGCGGAGCAGCGGACGTCTCATCATGAAAGCCGACCTGATGCACGCAGATTCCACCCGGCACGACCCCAAGCCGCTCGGCGGCTGGCGAGTGCTGGTCCCCCGCGGGGGACCATGGGGCGACGGTGTCGCCGCATCCCTGCGCGCCCAGGGGGCAGTGCCGGTCGTCGCGCCGCTGATCAACTTCGCGCCCACGAATGACATCGCCACCCTGGAGACGGCGCTCGCCGACCTCGCCGCGGGGGCGTTCGACTGGCTGACGGTCACCAGCGCGACCACGGTCGACGTGCTCTTCGCCTACCGGGCCAAGATCCCCGCGACCACGAAGGTCGCAGCGGTCGGCGAGACGACCGCGGCAGCGCTCCAGGCCGCCGGTTACCGCGTCGACCTCGTGCCCGAGCGCGACAACTCCGCCGCGGGCATGGCCGACCAGCTCATCGCGCTGGAGCCCGAACCGCGCGACGTGCTGACCCTGCGCAGCGAGATCGCGAAGCCCGTGCTCACCAAGCGCCTCGTCGAAGCCGGCCACCGGGTCCGCAGCGTCGTGGCGTACCGCACCGTCGGGGTCCCGGTCACCGAGCGCATCGCGCGCGACGTCGAGAGCGGCCGCATCAACGCGATCCTGGTGACCAGCGGCTCGGTCGCCGAGCAGGTGTACCTGCAGTTCCCGAACATCCCCGAGGGCACGGTCATCGCCGCCATCGGCCCGCGCACCGCCAAGGACGCCCGCCAGGCCGGCCTCGATGTCGACGTGGTCGCCGACCGGCAGACCGTCGACGCGCTCATCGACGCGGTGTCCCACTTCGCACTCCCGCACGCGGCGGACGAGTTCCAGCCGTGAGCTTCCCCGCCCACCGGCCCCGCCGGTTGCGCCAGTCGCCGGCAGTGCGGCGGCTCGTGCGCGAGACGCACCTCGTGCCGTCCCAGCTCGTGCTCCCCGCGTTCGTGCGCGAGGGCCTCGACGAGCCGATGCCCATCGGCTCCATGCCCGGGGTCGTGCAGCACTCGCTCGACTCGCTCACGCGTGCCGCGGCGGATGCGGCGGCAGCCGGCCTCGGCGGCATCATGCTGTTCGGGGTGCCCGCTGTGCGCGACGCGGTCGGCTCCGGCGCGGACGACCCGGACGGCATCCTGAACGTCGCCGTGCGTGCCGTGCAGGCCGAGGTGGGCGACGCGATCGTCGTGCAGACCGATCTGTGCCTGGACGAGTTCACCGATCACGGCCACTGCGGTGTGCTGGACGCCCGCGGGGTCGTCGACAACGACGCCACGCTGGAGCGCTACGCCGCGATGGCGCTCGCGCAGGCGCGTGCGGGCTCGCAGCTGCTGGGGCTGTCCGGGATGATGGACGGCCAGGTCGGCTACGTCCGCGACGCACTGGACGCCGAGGGCTTCACCGACACGATCCTCCTCGCCTACGCGGCCAAGTACGCCGGCGCGTTCTACGGGCCGTTCCGCGAAGCCGTCGACTCGCAGCTCACCGGCGATCGCCGCACCTACCAGCTCGACCCGCCGAACGGCCGGGAGGGCGTCCGCGAGGCGCTCCTCGATGTCGAGGAGGGTGCCGACATCGTCATGGTGAAGCCCGCCCTGCCCTACCTCGACGTGCTCGCCGAGGTGCGCGCCTGCGTCGACGTGCCGGTGTGGGCGTATCAGGTCTCCGGCGAGTACGCCATGATCGAGGCCGCGGCCGCCCACGGCTGGATCGACCGCCGCGGCGCCGTCACCGAGGCACTCCTCGGCATCCGCCGCGCCGGCGCCGACGCGATCCTCACGTACTGGGCGCTGGAAGCCGCCCCGTGGCTCCGCGAGTCGCTCTGACCACCGCGCGGGACGCGACGATGCACCGGAACCGAACCGCGGACGGCGCGCCCGCGCGCGTCCGCGAACCCCGATGGAGGCACGCATGACCGACCGCAACGACGACCTCTTCGCCCGCGGCATCGCCGCGATCCCCGGCGGGGTCAACTCCCCGGTCCGGGCCTACGGCTCCGTCGGGGGCGCGCCGCGGTTCCTCTCCGCCGCGACCGGGCCGTACGTCACGGATGCGGCGGGCACCTCCTACGTCGACCTCGTCGCGAGCTGGGGCCCCGCGCTCCTCGGCCACGCCCACCCGGAGGTCGTGGAGGCCGTGCGTGAGGCGGCGGGCCGCGGGCTCTCGTTCGGCGCGCCCACCGAGGGCGAGGTCGAACTCGCCGAGGTCATCGCCGCCCGGGTGCGCGTCGGCGACGCCGCGCCGGTCGACAAGGTGCGGCTCGTTTCCACGGGCACCGAGGCCACCATGACCGCGATCCGGCTGGCGCGCGGGTTCACCGGCCGCGACCTCCTGGTGAAGTTCGCCGGGCACTACCACGGCCACTCCGACGGGCTGCTCGCCGCCGCCGGGTCGGGGGTCACGACCCTCGGCCTTCCCGCATCCGCCGGCGTCCCCGCCGACATCGTGGCGCAGACCGTCGTCGTCCCCTACAACGACCTCGACGCGCTCGGGCAGGTGTTCGACGAGCATGGGGATCGCATCGCCGCGGTGATCGTCGAGGCGGCCGCCGCGAACATGGGCGGCGTCCCGCCGTTGCCGGGCTTGAACGCGGCGCTCGCAGACCTCGCCCACCGGCACGGCGCGCTCCTCATCCTCGACGAGGTGCTCACCGGCTTCCGCGTGCACCCCGCCGGTTTCTGGGGACTGCAGCAGACACAGGGCGAGACGTACACGCCGGACCTCTTCACGTTCGGCAAGGGCGTCGGCGGCGGCATGCCGCTGGCCGCGCTCGGCGGACGCGCCGAGGTCATGGACTTCCTCGCGCCGGTCGGCCCGGTGTACCAGGC
>JAEZSU010000106.1 GCA_023421635.1 Actinomycetes bacterium
GCGCTGTGCGGATGCGGAGGTGCACGTGGAAGGTCTGGAGATCACCGTCCTGCTCGGTCTCGCCGTGCTCGTGGGCACCGTCCTCGCGCCGCGGCTCCGCGTGGCGACGCCGCTCGTGCTCCTCGCGATCGGGCTGCTGCTGGGCTTCGTCCCGCCGCTTCGCGAGATCGAGCTGCCGCCCGAGACGATGCTGCTGCTGTTCCTCCCGGTCATGCTGTTCTGGGAGAGCTTCACCACCTCGATCCGTTCGGTGCGCCGGTCGCTGCGCTACATCGTCCCCATGAGCACGCTGCTCGTCGTCGCCTCCGCCTTCGCGGTCGCCGGGATCGCCACGGCGATGGGCGTGCCGTGGGAGGCCGCACTGATCCTCGGCGCGGCCGTGGCCCCGCCCGACGCCACGGCGGTCGCAGCGCTCGGGCGGCTCCTGCCGCGTCGGACGTTCATGAAGCTCAAGGCCGAGAGCCTCACGAACGACGGCACCGCGCTCGTGCTCTCCGCGATCGCGGTCTCGCTCGCGGTCGGCGGGCAGGTGACCCCGTGGAGCATCACGATCGCGGTGCTCCTGTCCTACCTCGGCGGGGCCGCCGCCGGGATCGCGGTCGCAGCCCTCGCCTGGCTCACCCTCCGGCGGCTGCGGCAGACCCTCGCGATCAACGTGACGCTGCTGCTCACCCCGTTCGTCGCGTTCCTCGTCGCCGAGCTGATCGAGGGGTCGGGCGTGCTGGCGGTCGTGTTCGCCGGGCTCATCGTCGCCTGGCTCGCACCCCGGATCACCACGGCGCAGTCGCGCCAGCAGGCGGCCGCCGCCTGGCCGTTCGGCGTCTACCTCCTCAACGGCGCGCTGTTCGTCCTCATCGGGCTCGAGGTGCAGCACATCGCGCACGAGATCCCGGGGCGCCGGATCGGCTGGCTGCTGCTCGTCTCGGTCGCGGTGTGGGCGGCCCTCGGCGTCGTCCGCTACCTCTTCCAGGCGCTGATCGCGCCGTTCGCCCGCCGCACCCGTGACGACCCGGCCGCGAGCACGCGACGGACGCGCGCTCGCAGCATGGTGGTCAGCACCGTCGCCGGGTTCCGCGGCGCCGTGTCCCTCGCGATCGCACTGTCCGTCCCGGCGACGACACCGTCCGGCGCCGAGGTCACCGGACGGGATGCGGTCGTGTTCGTCACGGCGGGGGTGATCCTGCTGACCCTCCTCGTCCAGGGGCCGCTGCTGCCGGCGGTCATCCGGTGGGCGAAGCTCCCGGCCGACGACACCGAGACCGAGGAGTACGAGCTGGCGCAGCGCACCATCTCGGGCGCGGCGCTCGCGGCGCTCGACGACCTCGCCCGCGAGCACGGCGTCAGCGACGAGGTGCGCGATCAGGCGGGGCGGGACGGGTACGCGCGACTGGAGCTCGCCAACGCGCAGGCGCTGGCGCGGCGGCGCGCCGCAGTGGACGACCCGATCGACGAGCTGGAGTCGTCGCTGCGGGCGCCGGACGCACCCGATCCCGTCGCCCCTGTCCCCGGCCAGGGCGAGGCGGCGCAGCCGATACCGCTGCAGATCCTCGCCGCGAGCGAGGGCATCGACATGACTCAGCGCTCCCCCCTCATCCGGCACGAGGAGACGAACCGGCTCCGGCTGGCGCTCCTCGACCGTGAACGCGAGGTGCTGCTGCGGCTCCGGCGCGAGGGCGTGATCGACGACCTCGTCTCCCGCCGCATCCAGCGCGGGCTCGATGCGGAGGAGCTCCGGCTGGCGGGCGCACAGGAGGACCTGCAATGACCTCGGGACGGATGCGGAGAGTGGGGCGTCCGCATCCGTCCCGAGGGGTCAGCGGGCCGCCGGCAGCAGGTGCTGGGCGAAGAACGCGGAGAGCTCCGCGGTCGCCGACAGCGGCAGGACGTGGGCGACGTACTGGTCCGGGCGGACCACGACCACGGCACCGTCACGGGAGACTCCACGCTCGTTGAAGATGTCGGCCGTCGGGTCGACGGCGTAGATCTTCTCGTAGTCGATGAGTCCGAACGGGCCCACGCGCGGCAGGAAGACGTCGGGGATCGTCTCCATCTCGACCTCGGCGCAGGGCTGCTGGTACACGGCCTTCACGTCGAAGACGGCGTCGAGGTCCGCACCCTCAGGGGTGTGGGCGCGCAGCGGCGAGTCATCGCCGTCGCGGAGCCATGCCGCCCAGGCGCCCAGGGCGCTCGCGTCGGCGTCGGCGAACCCGTAGATGCGCCAGCGGCCGTCGGCCTAGGCGTGGTGACCGAGATGCGCGGGGACGGTGTCGCCGATGCGCACGACCGGGGCCGACTTGAAGCGCTTGCCGACCGGGAAGCCGGTCGCCAGTTCCTGGTGCGTCGCCTCGCCGACGATCATCGACGGGGTGTACTGCGTCATGAAGCCGGCGGGGAACTCGGCCGTGCGCGTGTAGAACTCCGCGAGTTCCTCGGGGTCCGAGAACTCCTCGGGCTTCTTCGCCATGAGCGTCGACCACTCGCGGTCGAAGTCGATGAGGTTCTGCGCGATGACCTGTCGCTCGGCGGAGTAGGTCGCAAGGAGCGATTCCGGCGCGAGGCCGGTGAGCACCGAGCCGAGCTTCCAGCCGAGGTTGAACCCGTCCTGCATCGACACGTTCATGCCCTGGCCGGCCTTGGCGCTGTGGGTGTGGCAGGCGTCGCCGCAGATGAACACGTGCGGGGCGCGGTCGGAGCCGGGCTCGACGTCGTCGAACTTGTCGGTGACGCGGTGGCCGACCTCGTAGACGCTCCACCACGCGACGTCCTTCACCTCGAGGGTGTAGGGGCTGATGATGTCGTTCGCCTTCTGGATGATCGTCTCGAGCGGGGTCTTCCGGACCGCGCCATTGTCGCCCTCGGGCACCTCGCCGAGGTCGACGTACATGCGGAAGAGGTACCCGCCCTCGCGGGGGATGTGCAGGATGCTGCCGGCACGCGAGGAGATGGCGCACTTGATGCGGATGTCGGGGAAGTCGGTGACGGCGAGGACGTCCATGACACCCCAGGCGTGCTTGGCCTGCGCCCCGATGTGGTTGCGGCCGATCGCCTCGCGCACGCGGCTGCGGGCGCCGTCGCACCCGACCACGTACTTGGCGCGGACCGTGCGCTCCTCGCCGGCGCGCTCGCCCGCGGTGTAGCGGACGGTGGCCGAGACCGGGTACTCGCCCTCGCCGACCGTGAGGCCGACGAACTCGATGCCGTAGTCGGGGGTGATCCGCGCCGGCGAGGTCTCGGCGACCTCGGCGAAGTAGTCGAGCACGCGCGCCTGGTTCACGATCAGGTGCGGGAACTCGCTGATGCCGTGCGGGGCGTCCTCGGCACGCGCGGTGCGGATGATGTGCTCCGGGTGCTCCGGGTCGGGCGTCCAGAAGTTCATGGTGCTGATCCGGTACGCCTCGGC
>JAEZSU010000353.1 GCA_023421635.1 Actinomycetes bacterium
CTGCTGCCGTTCGCCATCGTCGCCTGGCTCGCAGCGTCCCGGCGCTCCCGCGCAGCCGGCGCCGCCCGGGTGCCGCGCACCGCAGGCGGCACCGGCATCTGGCGCGATCCGCTCGCGTGGCAGGTCGCCGCCTACACCGGGCTGCAGTCCTCGTCGTTCTACATCCTGCTCACCTGGCTCGCCCCGTTCGCGACGACCGCGGGGCGCGACGCCGTGATCGCCGGCATCGACGTCGCGGTCTACCAGCTCGCGGGGATCGCCGGGTCGCTCATCCTGCCGCTGTTCCTGCGCGGGAGACTCCGCCGCTGGGTGCCGGCGAGCCTGCCGATCCTCGCCATGCTGGGGGTCGTGGGCATGCTCACCGCCACCGACGCGCTGACGCTGTGGACTATCCCGGCCGGGCTGTCCGCGGGCGCGTCGCTGGGCATGGCGCTCACCCTCATGGCCGAGCGCGCCCGCGACCTCGCGACCTCGACCGCGCTGTCGGGCATGGCGCAGTCGGTGGGGTACCTGCTGGCGGCCGCCGGGCCCATCGCCTTCGGCGCGCTGCACGCCCTCTCGGGCGGATGGATGCTGCCCTTCGGCCTGCTGCTGCTCGTCCTCACCGCGCAACTGCTCTTCGGCATCGGTGTGGGCCGCGACAGGTTCGTGCTGCCGGGACGGGAACCCGCAGCGCGCATCGGCGGCTGACGCGGATCGTCAGAGCGCGTCGGTGGCCAGGGCGCGCAGGAGCGCCGCGAACCGCTCGCGCTGCGGGGCGGTGAGCCCGGCGAAGGAGTCGCGCTCGGCCTGGGCGGCGCCGCGCCGGGCCCGCTCGTGCAGCTCGATGCCGGCGGCCGTGGCGACCACCACGTTGACGCGACGGTCGTTCGGGTCGGGTTCGCGGCGGACGAGGTCGCGCGCGCCGAGTTCGTCGATCAGCGAGACGATCTGACTCGGATCCAGCCGGAGGAAGTCCGACAGCTCCCGCTGCGTGGGGCGGACCCCGGAGGCGGCGAGCGCCAGCACCGAGTACGAGCGCACCTTCAGCCCGAACGGCGCCAGCGCGGCGTTCGCACCGGCGAGCGACATCGCATTCGTGCGGGCGAGGAGGAAGGCGAGGTCGGTGCCGACGTGGGTGTCCCACAGCCGATCCATCCCGGCGCCGTCCGCCCGGTCGGTGGTGGTCGAGCTGGGTGAGGACATGGGGAGATGCTAGCGCGGACCATGGAACAGAGAAATCATTGACAGTTTCAACTGTTTGGGTTTTCATGTGATCGAACCCCAATGGAGGAGCTCACATGAGTCTCGAAGGCAAAGTCGCCATCGTCACCGGGTCCGGCCGCGGGCTGGGCCTGGCATACGCACAGGAACTGGCCGCGCAGGGCGCGGCCGTCGTCGTCAACGACGTGGACGAGCAGACCGCGAACGACGCGGTCGCCTCGATCACCGCGAAGGGCGGGAAGGCCGTCGCGGTCGTCGCCCCGGTCGGGCCCACCGAGACGGCGAAGCAGCTCGTGCAGACGGCGCTCGACACCTTCGGCGGTCTCGACATCCTCGTCACCAACGCCGGGATCCTGCGCGACACGGTGCTGTGGAAGATGAGCGACGAGGACTTCGACGCCGTCATCAACGTGCACCTGCGCGGCACGTTCAACTGCGTCCGCGAGGCAGCGACCCACATGCGCGCCAACGGCGTCGCAGGACGCATCATCTGCATCGGCTCGCCCACCGGCCAGCGCGGCAACTTCGGGCAGACGAACTACGCGGCGGCCAAGGCCGGCATCGCGGGCATGGTCCGCACCTGGGCGCTGGAGCTCAAGAAGGCCGGGATCACCGCCAACACGGTCATCCCGGTGGCTGCGACGGGTATGACCGCCACCATCCCCTACTTCGCCTCCGCGGTCGAAGCCGACGCGGCCGGGGAGCCGATGCCGGCGTTCTTCCGTCACGACCTCGGGTTCGGCACCTCGGCCGACGTGGCGGGGCTCATCGCGTACCTCGCGTCGGACGCCGCCGCCGGGATCACCGGCCAGGCGATCGGGGTGGGCGGCGACCGCCTGCAGGTGTGGGCGCACCCCGAGCCGGTCGTGACCGAGTACCACGACGGCGGCTGGACGTACGAGGCGCTGCAGGAGCACGGCCAGGAGATCCTCGGCGGCAACCTGCAGTCCGTCGGCGAGACCTTCCCGCCCCTGCCGGAGGAGCTCCAGGCCACGCACGCGTGAGCCCGGACGCACATCGCTCATGACTCGATACGAACCAGCGATCGACCTCGACGCCATCACGGCGATCGACGTGCACGTGCACGTCGAGCTCGACGAGCACGGCCACTCCTCGCTGCCGCAGGACCTGAACGAGGCGGCATCCGCCTACTTCAGTTCGCAGGACCCGCACCCGGACATCGACGGCATCGCCGCCTACTACCGCGAGCGCAACATGGCAGCGGTGGTGTTCACGGTGGACTCGGAGACGAACCTCGGCCACCCGCCGATCTCCAGTGCGGAGATCGCCGAGGGCGCGGCACGGAACAACGACGTGCTCATCCCGTTCGGCTCGGTCGACCCGCGGAAGGGCGCGGCCGCGATCGACCAGGCGCGCCGCCTCATCGAGGACCACGGCGTGCGGGGCTTCAAGTTCCACCCGACCGTCCAGGGCTTCGACCCCAGCGACCCGACCCACTTCCCGCTGTACCAGGCGCTCGCGGATGCGGGGGTCGTGGCACTGTTCCACACCGGGCAGACCGGGATCGGGGCAGGGCTCCCGGGCGGTCGCGGCTTCCGGCTCGGCCTGTCGAACCCGATGCTGCTCGACGTGGTCGCCGCGGAGCACCCCGAGCTGCAGATCATCATGGCCCACCCCTCCGTGCCGTGGCAGGAGGAGGCGCTGTCGGTGGCGACCCACAAGCACAACACCTGGATCGACCTGTCCGGCTGGAGCCCCAAGTACTTCCCCGCCGAGCTGGTCCGGTACGCGAACTCGGTCATCAAGGACCGGGTGCTGTTCGGCTCGGACTTCCCCCTCATCACCCCCGACCGGTGGCTGCGCGACGTCGAGCAGACGGCGCTGAAACCCGAGGTCATGCCGGGGATCATGAAGGGCAACGCGATCCGGCTGCTGGGCCTCGGGGGCGCCGCATGACCACCCCGGCAGACCACCCAACGAAGGAGCACCCATGACCACCACCGTCGCCTACGCCGACGTCCCCTCGCTCGTCGGCGCCGACCTCGGCTACTCCGACTGGATGGAGATCACCCAGCAGCGCGTCGACACGTTCGCCGACGCCACCGACGATCACCAGTGGATCCACACCGACCCCGAGCGCGCCAAGGACGGCCCCTTCGGCGGTCCCATCGCCCACGGGTTCCTCACCCTCTCCCTCCTCATCCCGCTGTGGACGCAGCTGCTCGAGGTCGAGGGCGTGGGCACGAAGGTCAACTACGGCCTGGACAAGGTCCGCTTCGTCTCGCCGGTGCCCGTGGGCGCCCGCATCCGCCTCACCGGCACGGTGGCCGAGGTCATCGAGGTCGCAGGCGGCTACCAGCTCGTGGTCGACGTGACCATCGAGACCGAGGGCGGCACCAAGCCCGCCGTCGTCGCCCGCAGCCTCCAGCGTCTGTACGCCTGAGCCGCAGGCACCACACCGAACCCGCAACACGACGAGCACAACCGAACACCGAACACCGAACACCGAACACCGACAACCGAACACCGACGCACCCGCCTCCGGCGGGCTGCACCAGAGATCAGTCACAAGGGAGTTACTGACATGCGCACACGACGAATGACAGCAGTCGCGGCGATCGCCGCAGCCGGGCTTCTGCTCACCGCTTGCGGCGGCGGATCGCTCAGCGGTGAGACCGCAGCCCCCGAGGGCGAGGCCACCTCGGGCGAGCTCATCCCCGTCACCGTGGGGCTCCTGCCGATCGCAGCCGCCGCAGCGGTGCAGATGGGCATCGACGAGGGCGTGTTCGAGGAGGAGGGGCTCGACGTCACCGTCCAGATCGGACAGGGCGGCGCGGCGCTGCTCCCCGCCGTCTCCAGCGGCGAGATCCAGTTCGCCGTCGGCAACCCGCTGTCGGTGCTCGTCGCCGCGAGCCAGGGCCTGGAGATGAGCATCATCGCCGGCTACTCGAGCGTCGACGTCCCCGCCGACAAGCTGCCCACCGGCGTCATCGTGAAGGAGGACGCCGGCATCACCACCTGGAAGGACCTCGAGGGCAAGAAGGTCGCGGTCAACGCCTTCAACACCCAGGGCGACCTGAGCATCATGGGCTCGGTCGAGGGAGACGGCGGCGACCCGACCAAGGTCGAGTTCACCGAGATCGCCTTCCCGGACCAGCTCGCCCAGCTCGAGCAGGGCAACATCGACGCCGCCTGGGTGCCGGAGCCGTTCGTCGGCAAGGCGCTGTCGACCGAGGGCCTCGTGCTGCTCGGCGAGCCCATGGGCAACGTCATCCCCGGCCTGTCCTCGATGGTGACCTTCACCTCCACGAAGTACGCGGAGGAGAACCCCGACATCGTCAAGAAGTTCCGCGCCGGCATCGAGAAGTCGACGCAGATGGCGATGGACGACACGGACGCCTACCGCGAGGTCATCGTGTCCTACACCGGCATGGACGCCGCAGTGGTCGAGAAGATCAACCTCGAGAAGCTCTCCGGCGACCTCGACCCGAGCATCATCGAGGACCTCACCGCCCTCGCGCTGAAGTACGGCTTCCTCCAGCAGGAGCCGGACCTCAAGAAGGTGCTGCTGCTCAACTGACCGATCCGCCCGCCCCCCCGCGCGCGGCGGCGGGCGGCCCCGTACCCCCGAAGGAGACC
>JAEZSU010000355.1 GCA_023421635.1 Actinomycetes bacterium
CCTGCGACGCGCACCATGAAGAACTCGTCGAGGTTGCTGCCGAAGATGGCGAGGAAGTTCGCGCGCTCCAGCACCGGCATCGCCGGGTCCTCGGCGAGCTCCAGCACCCGCTGGTTGAACGCCAGCCAGCTCAGCTCCCGGTCGAGGTAGCGGCCCTCCGGCAGTTCCGCATCCGCGGTCTCCAGTGCGTCGAAGTCGTCGTCGTCCGCGTCGCCCAGTCCCGCGTCGAGCACGTCCTGTTCGATCATCACCTCATCATTGCAGCAGGAGGCGACGAGCGGGCGACGGGTTCGGGTCGCTCAGGCGCCGGAACGCTCCTTGGGCGCGGGCACCTGGTCGTCCTCGTACACGTTGAAGCGGTACCCGACGTTCCGGACCGTCCCGATGAGCTGCTCGAGGTCGCCGAGCTTCGCGCGCAGGCGCCGCACGTGCACGTCGACCGTGCGGGTGCCGCCGAAGTAGTCGTAGCCCCAGACCTCGCTCAGCAGCTGCTCGCGGGTGAACACCCGGGAGGGGTGCGTGGCGAAGAAGTGCAGGAGCTGGAACTCCTTGTAGGTCAGGTCGAGCGGGCGCCCGTGCACTTTCGCGGAGTAGGAGGACTCGTCGATCGTGATGCCGGAGGTCTGGATGCGGGTGGAGACCTGCTCCTTCGACATGCGGCCGACGGCCAGCCGGATGCGGGCGTCCACCTCCGCGGGGCCGGCGCCGGTGAGGATGACGTCGTCCACGCCCCAGTCGGGGGACACCGCGGTCAGCCCGCCCTCGGTCACCACGAGCATGAGCGGTGCGTCGAGGCCGGTCGTGGTCAGGATCTTGCACAGCGACTTCGCGCCGACGAGGTCGAACCGGGCATCCACGAACACGACGTCGGCGCTGGGTGCGTTCACGAGCTGCGCCGGTTCGGCGGGGATCTGCCGGACGCGGTGGCTCAGGAGTTCGAGCGAGGGCAGGACCGGGGCCCCGGCCGCGGCCGAGCTCAAGACGAGTAGCTGTGCCAACGGGTCCTCCCGGCAAAGTCAGCGTTCGGCTTCATCTTAGGGTGCACCGCGGGACCCCACCGCGCGGGCGTCGCGGCGGCGTATGCGCGGGACCCCGTCGTACGGGAGAATGATGGCATGACTCCTCCTGAACTGGTGCCGCGTCGGCCGATCGGCGGCATCGTGGGTGTCTGGATCGCGACGATGCTCGCAGGGCTCGGCATCGTGATCTTCGTACCGCTCGAGTGGCAGATCCCGTGGATCACCGTCACGCTCGGGCTGTCGCTCATCGCCGCGTTCGTGGTGCAGCTCGCGTACGGGCGTCCGCAGCGGTTCATCCAGCGCGTCGCGCTGACGGTCGTCGGCTCGCTCCTCATCCTCGGGGGCATCAGCGCGCTCGCCGCCCTGGTCCTCCTCATGCGCGCCGGCTGACGCGCGCGGGGGATAGCATGGGGGCATGGACCTCCTTGCGCTCGAACTCTTCTTCGTGGGTCTGCTTGGGCTCGCCTCCCTGGCCATCGTCTTCGTGTCGGGCGTGGTGCTCAAGAACCTGTACCGCGGCCAGCGCTGACGGAGCGGGCCATGATCGAGCTTCCGACCGATCTGCCCGCCGATCTCGCGCCGCTCTCCTGGCTCGTCGGGGTCTGGGAGGGCACCGGCGTCATCGACTACGAGGCCGACGACCACCATTACACCGGTGAGTTCTCGCACCGCGTCAGCTTCAGCGACGACGGCAGCGGCGCACTGAACTACTCCGCCACCGCGCGGCTGCTCACGGGCGACGTGCCGATCCCGCTCGTCTCCGAGGTGGGGTTCTGGCGGCTGCTCCGCCCCTCGACCGACGCCGACCCCGGTCCCGGCCTGCTGCCCGCGCGTGCCACGGGCCCCGCCCGCACCGCGGACGACGTCGAGACGCTCCGAACGCCCGAGGGCGGATTCGAGATCCAGGTGAACCTCGTGCACGCCGACGGTCTCAACGAGCTGTACCTCGGTCAGGTGCGCGGTCCGCGCATCGACTTGGCCACCGACGCGGTGGTGCGCCCGCCCGGGGCCAAGCCCTACGCCGCGGCCACCCGCCTGTACGGGCTCGTCGACCAGCACCTGCTGTGGGCGTGGGACATCGCCGCGTTCGACCAGGAGCTCGGGTCGCATGCGTCCGCCCGGCTCGCGAAGGTCGAGTGATGACCGACCTGCTCGCAGGGCTGCCCGGCGCCGTCGCGGATGACGACGGCATCCTGCTGCACCTCGGCAACCCGTTCGCCGAACAGCGCGCGCTCGTGAACGGCACCGCCGTCGCGCTCCTGCGGGACCGGGCCGTGCTCGCGGTCACCGGCGTCGACCGGCTCTCGTGGCTCGACTCGGTCACCTCGCAGGCGCTCGCGCACCTCGCACCGGGCGTCTCTACCGAACTCCTCGTGCTCGACCCGCAGGGTCGCGTCGAGCATGCCGCCGCCGTGCTCGACGACGGCGAGACCACCTGGCTGATCGTCGACCGCGCCGACGCCGAGCCGCTGCTCGGCTGGCTGACGCGGATGCGGTTCCGCCTCCGCGTCGAACTCCGCGCCGCCGACGACCTCGTCGTGTTCGGCGCCGCCGACGCCGCGCTCGACGGGCTCCCCGCCGCCGCTCCCGCCGGTGTGCCGCTCGTGTGGCACGACCCGTGGCCCGAGGTCTCCGCAGGCGGCGCCGCCTACGCATCCGACGAGGACCACCCCGGACGCGACCGGGACTGGAACGAAG
>JAEZSU010000020.1 GCA_023421635.1 Actinomycetes bacterium
TCCAGAGTCACCCTCCTCGCCGCCGAGACCCCGGCGATGCTCATCGCGTTCGACCTGCTCGCCGACGGCGACGAACTGCTGCAGGAGGCGCCGTTCGGCGAGCGCCGCGCACGTCTGGAGCGCCTGCTCGCTGGCGTCCCGCATCCGGTCCGGCTGACGCGGGCGACCAGCGACGCCGCCCTCGCCCGGCGGTGGCTCACCGAGTTCGAGGGTGCGGGGCTCGACGGCATCGTGGCGAAACGGGTTGATGCCCCGTACACGCCGGGCAAGCGAACGATGCTGAAGATCAAGCACGTGCGCACGGCCGACGTGGTGCTGCTGGGGTACCGCGTGCACAAGCGCGGCGAGGGCGTGGGGTCGCTGCTGCTCGGCCTGTACGACGCCGGCGGGACACTCCGCAGCGTCGGCGGCGCGTCGGCGTTCAGCGACGCGCGGCGGCTGGAGCTGGTGCAGGAGCTGGAGCCGCTGGTCGAACGCGACGGCGACGGCGCCGCGGTGACCGGTGAGACCGACCGCTCCCGCTTCTCCGGTTCGAAGGACGTCTCGTTCGTGCGGCTGCGGCCAGAGCGGGTGCTCGAGGTGCGGTACGACCAGCTCGAGGGCGCACGGTTCCGGCACACGGTGCAGTTCGAGCGGTGGCGTCCCGACCGGGATCCGCGCTCGTGCACGTTCTCGCAGCTCGACCAGCCCGCCGCCTACGACCTGGCCGACGTGCTCGGCTGACCGCCGCATCCGTCCCTAGGGCTTCGGCCAGTTGTCGGGGTTCTTGCGGCTGGGCTGCACCCGCGGCGGCTCCCCCGGCATCTTCGGGAAGTCCGGCGGGAACGGCAGCTCGCCGAGGCCGTCGGCCAGGTCGCGCTCCCACCACTGCAGCAGGGTGTCGATGCGGCCCGGCGCGGCCTGCATGTCCGCCCACGGGTCGCCGACCGACGCGAGCCGGTCCGGGATGCTGCGGACGGTGAACGCCGACGGATCCACCTCGTCCAGCTCGTCCCAGGACACGGGGGTGGACACGGTCGCGGTGGGCGACTGCCGGGGAGAGTACGCGCCGGCCATCGTGCGGTCGCGGTTCGCCTGGTTGTAGTCGACGAAGATCCGCTCGCCGCGCTCCTCCTTCCACCAGGCCGTGGTGACGCGGTCGGGCATGCGGCGTTCGAGTTCACGGCCTGCCGCGATGACCGCATGCCGCACATCGAGGAACTCGTGCGTCGGCTCGATCGGGCAGAACACGTGCAGGCCCCGGTTGCCGCTCGTCTTGATCCACGGTTCGAGGCCGGCCTCGCGCAGCACCGCGCGCAGTTCGTGGGCGGCTGCCACCGCATCCGGGAACCCGGTGCCCGGCTGCGGGTCGAGGTCGATCCGCAGCTCGACGGGATCATCCGCATCCGATGCGAGCGACGCCCAGGGGTGGAACACGATGGTGTTCATCTGCACCGCCCAGACCGCGGACGCGGCCTCGGTGAGCACGAGCTGCGGATGCCGCCGGCCCGAGTTGTAGGTGACGGTGACCGCTTCGACGTAGTCCGGTGCGCCCTTCGGCGGGTTCTTCGAGAAGAAGCTCTCGCCGCCCACGCCGTCCGGGAACCGCTCCAGCGACACCGGCCGGTGGCCGTTGGCGGCGAGGAACGGCTCGGCCACAGCGATGAAGTACTCGGCGAGCTCGCGCTTCGTGATGCCGACCTCGGGCCAGAGCACCCGGTCGGGGTTGGAGATGCCGACCTCGCGGTCGCCGTGCGGGCCGGGGACGGTGAGCGTGATGCGCGGTGACGCCATGCGGTCACCATAGGCGCGGCGCTGCCGCATCCTCCAGCCCTTGCCCGCATCCACTCCTCCACCCCCGCGAGGGGGAGGGTTCAGGCGGATGCGGTGACGATGAGGGGTGCGAGGTCCTCGCGGGAGAGGCGCATCCAGGGGCCGTGGGGGTTCACGATGACGCCGAGCAGTCCCTCGTCCTCGGCGAGCGCCTTCGCGAGCTGATCCGGCGCGATGCGCACCGACTGGTCGCCGCGGCCGAGCACGTGCAGCTCCAGCGGGTGGGAGAACAGCTCGAGCATGCGCTCGCCCGCGGGGGTGCGCACCTCCGAGACCCCGATGCGGCCGTCCTCGTTGCGGCGCGCGGCGACCCACACCGGCGTCGTGGTGAGCGCGGACACGAGCGCGGCGACCGCCTCATCGGTGCGCTCCCCCACCAGCGCGGACTTCACGGCCTGCGTCTCGTCGAGGTCGGCGAGCGCCTTCTCGAGCAGCGCGCGGGGCAGCACAGCGGCCGCGGGTGCGGAGGCGTGGTCGAGGGCGAGCCCGCCGAAGTCGCCGTCCACGACCCGTCGCAGCAGCTGCTCGACCGGGAGGGCGATGGCCGAGCTGCTGCCGTCGCCGTCGGCCTTCACGGCCGCCTGCAGCGCGTCGCCGCCGGAGAAGGCGAGCACGTACGTCTGCTCGCCGAGTCTCGCCACCGCCATCGGCAGCGGCTGGTTGCCGGCGAGGAGTTCCCGTGCGTCGCCGCGCACCCGCACGTAGACGCGGCCTTGGAGCAGCTGCCGTGCGACGTTGAGCAGGTCGGCGGACTCCGGCTTGGGCGGGAGGATGCCGAGGGCGTCGGCGAGCAGCGTGTTCTCCGGCAGTCCCGGGACGCTCCGCCGGGGCCGCGGCACCGGTCGCTCGGGACGTGCGGCGGGGGCCTGCGGCGTCGGCTCGTCGGCGAGCGTCGCCGGCTTCCCGGGCTCGCCGAAGGTGGTGAGCGAGATCGACACCTCGGGCACGGACGCGTCGGTCGCCGCGGGGCCGACCTCGGCGGGCGGGGTCGCCTCCGGCGCCGGCGTCTGCGCGTCGGCGGGGTCGGTCGGCTTCGGGCGTCGCGAGAACAGGGCCATCGGGCCAGCCTACGCGGGTCGCGGGAGCGCGGGATGCCGGTGTGGAGGGGCGCTCAGAGCTTCTCGATGGGCGCGATCTTCACCAGCAGCTTCTTCGCACCCGCGGCGTCGAACCGCACGTGCGCGACGCGTTTCGCGCCCTCGCCGGTGATCGCGTCCACGCGTCCCTCGCCGAAGTCCTCGTGGCGGATGCGGTCGCCCGGTGCGAGCTCCATGTCGCTGTTGTCACGCACCTTCGCCGGGATGCGGTTCGGGAACTTGTCGAGCGAGGTGGACTTGGGCTTCAGCGCGGGGAGCTCGTCGCGGCGACCTCCCCAGCCGCCACCGCTGCCGCCGCCACCGCGGCGCGCGTTCAGCGCGCGGGACTGCATGCCGCCGCGGGAATTCACGTCGCCCGGAGACTGGCGCCAGTCGATGAGCTCCGCCGGGATCTCCTGCAGGAAGCGGCTGGGCATGGCCACGGTGACCTCGCCGAACTGGGCGCGGGTCATCGCGAGCGTGAGGTAGAGGCGCTTCCGGGCGCGCGTCACGCCGACGTAGAACAGACGCCGCTCCTCCGCGGGGCCGCCCGGCTCCCCCGCCGAGATCCGGTGCGGGATGAGGTCCTCCTCGACGCCGGTGATGAACACGGCTTCGTACTCGAGGCCCTTCGCGGTGTGCATGGTCATGAGCGACACCGAGCCCGAGGCGTCGTCGAGGTCGTCGGCGTCTGCGACGCGCGCGACCTCGGTGAGGAAGTCGACGAGCGTCCCCTCGGGGTTGTTGCGGGCGAACTCGCGGGCGACCGCGACGAGCTCGTCGAGGTTCTCCAGTCGCGCCTCGTCCTGCGGGTCGCGGCTGGCGCGCAGCGCGTCGAGGTAGCCGCTCTTCGACAGCAGCAGGGAGAGCCCCTCCGCCACCGCGGTGGGGGCTGGGACCTCGCCTGAGGGCGGGAGCATGAGCTCTGTCGCCTCCACCAGCACGGCGTCGAGATGCGCGATGGCGGCCTGGATCTTGGGCCCGACGCCGAGCGCGGCGGGGTTCGCGAGCGCGTCGCGGAACGTGATCGCGTTGTCCTCGGCGTACCGGGCGATCGCGGTCTCGGTGACGTCGCCGATGCCGCGGCGGGGCTTGTTCAGGATGCGGCGGATCGCCATCTCGTCGGCGGGGTTCGCGACCGCGACGAGGTAGGCCAGCGCGTCCTTGATCTCGGCGCGCTCGTAGAACTTCGTGCCGCCCATGATCTTGTAGGGCAGCGCCGAGCGGATGAAGATCTCCTCCAGCGCACGGGACTGCGAGTTCGTGCGGTAGAACACGGCGATGTCGGCGTAGGCGACGCCCTTGCGGTGCAGCGCCTCGATCTCGTCGGCGACGAACTGCGCCTCGTCGTGCTGCGAGTAGCCGGTGAACCCGACGATCTGCTCCCCCGCACCGGTGTCGGTCCACAGCTTCTTGTCCTTGCGGTCGAAGTTGTTGCGGATGACGGCGTTCGCGGC
>JAEZSU010000047.1 GCA_023421635.1 Actinomycetes bacterium
CCCTCGGTGCGCTCGGCCGGTGCGGTCTGCGCGGTGGGCGTGCCCTCCGCCGACGCCTCGGACGGCGCACCGGAGCGGCGGCGCCGCGTGCGCTTGGGGCGGTCGCCGGCGGCCTCCTTGGCCGCACCCGCATCCTGCGTCTTCACCGCCGCGGTCCTGGGGGCCGTGGTGATGCGGCCCTTCGTCCCCGCGGGGATGTCCAGGTCGGTGTACAGGTGGGGGCTCGACGAGTAGGTCTCGACGGGCTCGGGCTGGCCGAACTCGAGTGCGCGGTTGATGAGCGCCCACTTGTGCAGGTCGTCCCAGTCCACGAAGGTGATCGCGATACCGGTCTTGCCCGCGCGGCCGGTGCGGCCGGCGCGGTGCAGGTAGGTCTTCTCGTCGTCGGGGATGGTGTGGTTGATGACGTGGGTCACGTCGTCCACGTCGATGCCGCGCGCGGCGACGTCGGTCGCGATGAGCACATCCTTCTTCCCGGCCTTGAACGCTGCCATCGAACGCTCACGCGCCTCCTGGCTCATGTCGCCGTGCACGGCGCCGGCGTTGAACCCGCGGTCGCTCAGCTCGTCGACGAGCTTCTGCGCCGCCCGCTTGGTGCGGGTGAAGATGACGGTCTTGCCGCGACCCTCCGCCTGCAGGATGCGGGCGATGACCTCGTCCTTGTCCAGCGAGTGCGCGCGGTAGACGAGGTGGCGGATGTTCGCCTGCGTGAGGCCCTCGTCGGGGTCGGTCGCGCGGATGTGGATCGGGTTCGACATGAACCGGCGCGCGAGCGCCACGATCGGGCCGGGCATGGTGGCGGAGAACAGCTGCGTGTGCCGAACCGCGGGCACCTTGGCGAAGATCTTCTCGATGTCGGGGAGGAACCCGAGATCGAGCATCTTGTCGGCCTCGTCCAGCACGACCTCGGTCGCGTGGGACAGGTCGAGCAGGCGCTGACCGGCGAGGTCGATGAGGCGGCCGGGCGTGCCGACCACGATCTGCGCGCCCGCCCGGAGCTGCTCGATCTGGCCCTCGTACGCCTTGCCGCCGTAGATGGCGACGACGCTCGTGGAACGGTTCTGCGTCAGCAGGTCCATGTCCTCGTACACCTGCACCGCGAGTTCGCGGGTGGGGACCACGATGAGCGCCTTGACGCCGTGCGCCGGGTCGAGGCCCAGGCGCTGCACGACGGGGATGCCGAAGCCGAAGGTCTTGCCGGTACCGGTCTTGGCCTGCCCGATGATGTCCTGCCCGGGCAGCGACAACGGGATCGTCTGCTCCTGGATGGGGAAGGCATCGACGATGCCTCGGGCTGCGAGGGCGTCGGCGATGTCCTGGTCGACGCCGAGATCGGCGAAGGTCGTCACGATATGAACCTGTCTGTCTGGTCGAGGGCGGCGAGACGCCGCCGGCGGAAGTCCACGCCCTCTCTCAGATCCCAGGCGCGGTGGCCCCGGTCCGATGCCGAGGCGGGATCAACGATACCCGAGCCGTAGGCTGTACCGCGTGTGGACGTGGGTGCAGCAGCTGCTGGGACGGAGCAGACCCGCCGTGCGCGCGCTTCGGCTGCGCTCGCGGGACGAGTTCGAGCGCACCCCGCGGGTGCACTTCGAGGAGCTCGCGCCGGACGTCGACACCTTCCTCGGACAGGCCGCGTACCTGCAGCTCGGCTACTTCGAGACGCTCAGCGAGATGATCGCGCCTACGCCCGAGCTCGCCCACAAAGAGGCGATCTCGCGCGCGGCGGGTGCGGCGCTGCTCAAGCACCGCGAGATCGTCGACGTCATCCGCGACCGCGGCGACGACCCCACCCGCACGATGCTGCCGTTCCGCGAGCCGCTGGACGCGTTCCGGGACGCCACCCACGGGGTGCGGCCGCAGGAGACACTCCTGTCGGTGCACATCACCGCAGGCATGCTGGACGACTTCTACCTCGCCCTGTCGGAAGGGTACGGCGACACGGGGCGGCGGGTCGCCCGCATCCTGCGCTCCGACGACGACCGGCAGGCCGTCGTCGGCATCCTCGCCGAGACGATCGCCACGGACCGCGAATGGGCGTCGCTTCTCGCACTGTGGGGCAGGCGGCTGGTCGGCGACACCCTCCTCGTCGCGCGCGCCGCCCTGCGGGAGTCGGGGACGGATGCCGCCGAACGCGTCGAGCCGGTCTTCACCCGCCTGCTGGCCGGGCACGCCGACCGGATGGCCGCGCTTGGCCTGTCGTCCTGAATCGGGTCAACCGAGTTTCAGCCGGGCTCGCTCCCGCGCGTCCCGCGCTGTCCGCAGCCGCGCGAGGAGGATGGCTGCCGGGACGACGCCCGCCACCGGCACGAGGACGGACAGCAGCCACGGCCAGAGGTCTTCCACGCCCATCCCGAGCAGGGTGCACGCGAGCCAGGCGACGCCGCCGAGCAGGGTGCCCAGCATCGGGAGCAGCAGGAGGCCGCGCAGGTCGCGGCCCGGCAGCACGATGTGGGCGATCACGCCCACCGCGGCGCCGATGAGGAACGCGAGCAGGATCGCCACGGGCGTCTCAGGCGACGAAGCCGACCCGACGGGTGTGGTCGGAGCCGAGTTCCACGTATGCGAGGCCCGCGCTGGGCACGATGTACGCGCTGCCCTTGACATCCGTGAACGTGATGGACGCGGCGCCGGACTCGAGCGCGTCGGACACGGTCTGCTTGACGGTCTCGGCCGACTCGCCGGTCTCGAAGCTGAGCTCACGGCCGGTGTTCGCGATGCCGATGCGGATCTCCACGGGGCTTCCTTCCTTCCGGCCCCTCCTGGGGCCATGTGCACTCTACGGTACGGGCGGGACCCCGCGGCCGCCCGCACGCTGTGGGCGAACGCGCCGTGCCACCGCGGTGTCGGGGGACGCGGGTAGCGTTGCTCGACGTGGAACCCCGACCCCTTCTCGACCCTGCGCAGCGGGCCGTGGTGGAGCTGGCGCCGGGTGCGTCGGCGGTCGTGGTGGGCGGGCCCGGGAGCGGCAAGACCACGGCGCTCACCGCCCGGCTGCGGGCGATCGTCGACGCGGAGGGGAGCGCCGACGCCGCCCTCGTGCTCACCCCGTCCCGCCCCACGGCGACCGCGCTGCGCGATCGCCT
>JAEZSU010000054.1 GCA_023421635.1 Actinomycetes bacterium
GGTGAGTGCCGCGCGGCGGGGCCGCACCGTCGCACCGTCGCCGCGCGGCGGGGCCGCGTCCTGTTCACCCGTCGCAGATGTGGGGTGTCGGGCGTCGGAGGGCGACATTCGTGACGGGTGAGCGTCCTAGGGGCGGCCGGCGGAGGGTGAGGGGATGCCGCGGGCTGGGAGACTGGGACGGTGACTGAGGAGAACGCATCCGTCCGTGTGGTCGTGCTCGCCGGCGGGGTCGGCGGGTCGAAGTTCACCATCGGGGTGCGCGAGGCGCTGCGCCGCCGCGGCGCGCCGGAGGCGACCGTCGTCGTGAACACCGGCGACGACCTGTGGCTCTCGGGGGTGCGGCTCCAGCCCGACATCGACTCCGTGCTCTACGCCCTCGCCGGGCAGAACGACACGGTCCGGGGGTGGGGCCGCGCGGGCGACACCGAGCGCGTCAACGAGGAGCTGCAGGCGTGGGGCGCGGGCTGGCCGTGGTTCACGCTCGGCGACCTCGACCTCGGCACCCACCTCGCCCGCACCGGGTGGCTCCGCGACGGCCTCACCGTGACCCAGGTCGTGGGCCGTCTCTCGCAGCGCTGGGACCTCGGCATCCGGATGCTGCCGATGACCGACAGCGAGGTCGACACCCACGTGCTGCTCGAGGACGGGCGGCGCCTGCACTTCCAGGAGTGGTGGACCCGTCACCGCGCCACCCTCGCCCCCGCGGCGTTCGAGAACCCGGGGATCACCGAGGCAGCCCCCGCGCCCGGCGTCGTCGAGGCGATCGCGGCGGCCGACGTAGTGCTGCTCGCGCCCTCGAACCCGGTCGTGTCGATCGGTCCGATCCTCGCCGTACCGGGGATCCGCGAGGCACTGCGCGAGACGTCGGCGCGCGTGGTCGGCGTGTCGCCGATCATCGGCGGGAAGGTCGTCCGCGGCATGGCCGACGTCTGCCTCACCGCGATCGGCGTCGAGACCTCGGCAGCCGCGGTCGCAGCACACTTCCGCGCCCGTGCCTCCGGGGGAGTGCTCGACGCGTGGCTCATCGCGGAGGAGGACGCGGAGGCGGCCGCATCCGTCGACGCGTTCGGCATCCGTGCGGTGGTCGCGCCGCTGTGGATGCGGGACCTCGAGCACTCCGCCGCGCTCGCCGAGGCGGCGCTTCGCGCCTAGCCGGCAGAGGTCAGCGCCCGTGTTCTTCGAGCAGTCGCGCGATCCGAGCCCGCTGTGCGTCTCCGCTCGCTTGCGCCGCAGCATGCTGCTCCGGGGTGTACGACGGTCGATCCGTCAGACTCGTCCGCAACTCTTCCCACGCCCATCCGCAGGCGTCGGCCTCGTTCGCGAACACGCGGACGCTGCCGTCGGCGTTCCGCACCGGCTCCACGCTCATCCGCAGATCCCCTCGGGTGGCCAATACCGTGCCGTCCTGCTGCGGGATCAGCGCGATGAGCACGGGACTGGGCGCCCCGCTCTCAACCCATTCGAAGGCAGACGGCACGAATGACGGGTCTCCTCCCGGCAACGCCGCGATTCGCCGGCCCAATGCTTCATGGTCCATGTGACTCCGTCTCTCCGTCCCGGTGTTCGGCAGGCGCCTCACCGAGGCGCCGGCGAACCCACGCATCAAGCTGACGGAGGATGCCGGTGAGGCCCTCCGAGTCCGGGTGAACAGTTTGGGGAAGCGCATCATCACTCCACTTCTCTGGACCTTATCGAAGAGGTCGACGGCGTTCCGGAAGAGCGCCTTGAGCTCGCTGTGCGTCCCCGGTCACTGACCGAACTGCAGGTAGCCCCACCGCCAGCCCAATGCCTCGATGGCGGGTTCTCCGAGGTGAGGGAGCAGCGCGCGAAGACGCGCATACAGGCGAGCGCGCAGCCCCGTGTCGAACGGCGCCACCTCCTCGAACGTCACGGTGTCCGAGACCCGGATGGCGTCTTTCACCAGCGCGAGGAGCTCCTGTGCGTGAGGCGGGTCCACCGCGGCCACCGCGGCGGTATCGGTCGTGGGGATCTTCACGCGTCCCTTGCCGACGTACACGACGATCGCGGTGTCGAGCATCTCGGCGGTGATCGCGTCATCGCTGGTAGACATGGAGGACCTTTCCTGTGGCCGCGTCGACGACTGTAATCGACGTGACGTTCGGGTTGCGCGACAGAGCGGGCAGTTCCACTTCGTTCCACACCGAATTGGTTCTGACGTCCCCGAGGACCGCCCGGACGTCCCCCGACGCGTTCTCTGCGAGTGCCTTCGAGATGCTTCGCCACGTCGCCGGGGTCGAAGGGTCCAGCCAGTCGTCGGGCATCTGCTCGTAGAGGCCTTGGCGCTGGAGCATCTGCTCAAGGGTCGATCCATGTGTGGAACCGGCCAAGTCCGCCGCGCTCCTCATGGCTGCGTCGGGAACCGGCTCCCCGTCCGGCCCCAGGACGCGACCAGACCAGAATGTCGCATCGTCCGGTCCGGTCTTCGGCGAGAAGGCGTCGACGAGGTTGTGATCCACCAGGGACTCGTCGATCGGGACCGGGGGCCAATCAGCGGGATCCGGGTACGGTTTGGTCGGCACGTCGTCGGGGAGGTGGCGTCCCGGTGTCGAGTCTCCGCGGCGCGGGCGCGGACCACCGCCGCCTCGCAGCACGGTGTCGAACAGGTCGCCCGCGTTCCGGAAGAGGGCCTTGAGCTCGTCGAGGAGCTTCATCAGGTTCTTGCACGACGCGAGGACCGCGGTGACCTTGCTGCCCACCTTCGCCGCGAGGCTCGCGACGCGGGTGGAGACCTGCTCGATGATGAGCGGGGTCGCCAGGCCCAGCGTGAAGACCGCCTCGGCGGCCCAGGAGATCGCCGAGCCGACGAGCTGCGACAGGACGTCCCGGACGACGTCGTGGACGACCTGCACGATCGTGGATGCGATCTCGAGCCCGGCGCCCATCGCACCCGCCAGGCGGCCCGCGGTGCGGATGTGCGCGGCCGCATCCGCCTGGAACCGGCGGTACGCCTCGATCGCCTGCCCCGACATCTCGTCCAGGTCGGTGACGACGTGGTCGAGCGTCTGCGCCGCGCCCTCGAGCTGGGTCTGCATGTTCTCCCAGGTCTGCGCGAACCCGGCGACCTGGCCGGCGTCGCCGGTGAGGTCGTTCATCCAGCCCTTGAGCGGCTCCATGTGGTCCATGAGCCAGCCGAGGCCCGCGCCGATGAGGGATCCGAGCGGGTCGGAGACGGTGGCGACGGCATCCGCCGCGGTCGAGAACGCGGCGAGGCCCCCCTCGACCCAGTTGCCGGATTCGATGGCCGCGGCCAGCTGCGTGCCGGAGTCGAGGATGCCCGCACCGCTGAACGGGGTGGCGGTGTCGACGGCGTCGGCGACCAGCGGGTTGCTCATGCCCGGGGCTCGTCGTGCTCGATCACGACCGCAAGCGTAGGGGTGCGCCGTTCACGCCGTTCGGGGCTTGTGGAAAACCGACGGAGCGTCCTCGCGGGTCAGCGCAGCGCTGCGCGCGTGTGCGGCCCGGCGACGTCGGCGATGGCTCGCAGCTGCGACACCGTGTCCACGTCGCGGCGAAGGCCCGCCCCCGCGGCGACAGCGAGCGTGACGCAGCCGAGCCCGCGGTGCCGCTCGTGCGAGCCGGCACCGAACGCGGATGCCCACGGCACCCCGGCGCTCGCGGTGACCAGCGTGGAACCGGTGCCCTCCGCATCCGGGACCACGGCGCGGTCGTGCGCCGCCGCCTCGGCCAGGGCGGCGTCGAGTTCGTGCGGGTGCAGCG
>JAEZSU010000090.1 GCA_023421635.1 Actinomycetes bacterium
CGGCGGGAACCGTGCCGCGCGGACGACGGCCTCGGCCTGCGCGGCCGTGTCGACGTGCGGCATCATGATCCCCTCCGCGCCCGCGTCGAGGAGGCGCTGCACGATGCCGCCTTCGAGGGCGGGGATGCGGACGATCGGCGCGACCCCGGCCCGGAGGGCGGTGCCGATGTGGTGGAACGCGGTCTCGACGCTCATCGCGGCGTGCTCGAGGTCGACGATCGCGAAGTCGAACCCGGCGAGCGCGACCAGTTCCATGCTCTCCAGCCCCGTGAGCTTGACCCAGGTGCCGAGCGCGGGCCCGGGGGCGTCACGCAGGGCACGGCGGAACAGGCTGTGCGCCAGTGGCAGCGTCGTCATCGCGCGGGGTACTCGTCGGCGTTGCGCACCCAGCCGGCGGCGGAGAAGTCCTCGCGCGGCGGGGCGAACACGTCGATCAGCTGCTGGTGCGGGCCGAGGCCCTGCGTGGTGTGGATCGTCGGCGGCGGGATGATGCAGATGGAGGGGCTGCCCACGTCGAGGTGCTCGTCGTCGCGCCACTGCGCGAGGTCGGGCACCCACGGGTAGCGGATGTGGTGGCGGAACCTGCCCTTGACGGCGAGCGAGATCTGCTCGAAGTCGTCGTGGAAGTGCGGCGACAGGGCGTGCGGGTCGCGCGGGGCGGGCTCCTCGGCGAGGAAGTTCACCATGACGGTCGTGGTCCGCAGGATCCGGCCGAAGGTGCCCGGCACGATGGGCGTCGCGGCGAGCGGGTACACCCGCAGCGCGAAGCCGCCGACCGGGTCGGGCCACGGCTCGAGGGGGGCTGCGTGCAGGTCGGGCTCCCGGTAGGCGTCGGCGTTCAGCGCCGCATCCACGAGGTCCGCGGCGCGCGTGGAGAAGAGCCGGATGACCGGGCCGTCGGCGAGCACCTCCACGCGACTCGGACCGGGCGGCACCACCACGAGGGCCTCCTCGGCGACCTCGACGGTGTCGTCCCCGGCGGTGATCCGCAGCGGCGCGCTCTCGGAGAACAGCACGAGGGTGTACTCGTCCGGCTGGTCGTCGCGGTCGAACACCTCCCCGGCGAGCGCGTCGGAGTAGGAGATGACGAGGTTCGCCGCACGGGCGATCCAGGTGCTCCCACCGCGCGCGCCGCGTTCGGTGGGCGGGAGGGTGCGGAACTCGATCGTCTGCGCGGGTTTCACCGGCGCGTTCGGGTCGTTGGTGCGGGCGGGCGCCGGCGCCAGGCTGGAGCGGATGTCGTCACGGGCGTACATGGGTGGTCCTTCCGGGGTGTCGGTGGGGGCTCAGGCGCCGGTGCGGCCCTTGAGGCGCAGCATCCGCCGCACGTCGTCGGGGGTGGCGATGGGCCTGCCGAGGTCTTCGACGACGGCGCGGATCTTCCGCACCTGCTGCGCGTTGCTCGTGGCGAGCTCGCCCTTGCCGATCCACAGGCTGTCCTCGAGCCCGACGCGCACGTTGCCCCCCAGCCACGCGCTGTGGGTGGCGAACTGCAGTTGGTTCCGGCCCGCCGCGAAGGCGGAGAAGAAGTAGTCGTCGCCGAAGAGCTTGTCTGCGACGGCGACCATGTGGGTGAGGTTCTCGTGGTCCGCCCCGATGCCGCCGAGGATGCCGAACACGCCCTGGATGAGCAGCGGCGGCTTCGCGAGGCCCTTCTCGACGAAGTACGCGAGCGTGTAGAGGTGCCCGATGTCGTAGCACTCGTATTCGAAGCGGGTGCCCAGGCCCTCGCCGAGCTCGCGCAGGGTGTGCTCGATGCGGTCGAAGGTGTTGATGAACGGCTGGGAGTAGGTGTGCTCGACGTAGGGCCGTTCCCACTCGTGCGTCCAGTGCGAGATCTTGTCCGCGATGCCCGAGTAGACGAAGTTCATCGAGCCCATGTTCAGCGAGGCGAGTTCCGGCGCGAACCGGAGCGCGCCCGCGAGCCGCTCGTCCATCGTCATCGCGGACGAGCCGCCGGTGGTGATGTTGATGACCGCATCCGTCTGCTCGAGGATGCGGGGCACGATCTGCTCGTAGATCTCGGCCTCCCACGCCGGCCGCCCGTCGGGGTGCCGGGCGTGGAGGTGCACCACCGCCGAGCCGGCCGCGACCGCCTCGACCGCCGACGCGACGACCTCGTCGGCGCCGAGCGGCAGATACGGGCTCTGCGACGGCACGTTCACCGACCCCGTCACCGCCGTGCTGATCACGACCTGCTCGGCGGCGCGCATCAGTTGGTCTCCTCCAGGCCCAGCAGGAACGCGGTGTTCCGGCAGATCATCTGTCGGATGTCCTTCTCCGGGACGCCGTGGTCGAGCAGCTGCTGGACGACGTAGATGTAGCCGTCGACCGGGAGGGGGTTCGTCGCCTGGCCGAGGTCGGAGTCGATGACGGTGCGCTCGGGGCCGACCTTCTCGATCCAGTCGACGAGCTGCTGGATCGGGAATCCGGGTGCCGGGACGGCGGGGTGGTACATCGACAGCTCGTGCTCGACGAAGGCGCCGTACCCGAGCATCTCCTCGACGTCGCCGTCGCTGGCGTTCACGATGAAGTCGGGGTGGTGCAGCAGGAGCCGCCGGACGCCCTGCTCCTGCGCGGTGGCGAACAGCGCCTTCATCGACTCGGCGTCGAGGTGACCGCCCGAGAGCATGATGCCCGCCTCGGCGACCAGCTGCGTGACGCGCACGGTCTCCGCGGAGACGTCGCCCGAGGCGTCCCAGACCGACTCCTCCTTCTCCTCCAGGTTGGAGCCGGCGGTGGGGAAGCCGTCGTCATGGCTGTGCGCACGGATGTGCTGCCCCGCCGACACGGTGGGGCCCCACACGGCGCGGGCACCCATCTGGATCGCGACGGCGACCGCCGACGGGTTGATCCCGCCCACTTCGCTGTTCAGCGCGACCCCGCCGTACACGGGTGTGGGGGCGTCGGCGAGCAGGTCCCGCATGGCGAGCAGGTCGAACACGGTGTTGTGGTGGTGCGACTTGATCAGCAGCGCCCGCATGTTGATGCGCGCCGCGTCGTAGGACGCCTCCACGTGGTTGAAGCGACGCGGGAACGGGCTCGGGCCCGAGTGCACGTGCAGGTCGACGGCGCCGTCGAGCACCTTCAGCAGGGCGGGCGAGGCGGTGGTCATGTCATCGGCGACAAGCATCCGAGAGTCTCCTTTGTTCGGATGACGAGCAATGCGTTCAGAATACGGACGCTGCACGCCTGTGTCCAGCAGATTTTGCGGCATTTCTCGTGGCGAATCTCGTCCGGCCGTTCGCATTATGGAAATTGTGATTGCATGATGAACGCTCTGGTGCTTTACTGACCTTCGTCGCACGATCCAGACCCTCAGTGAGGAGGGGAAGCCGATGACCGAGGTCGTCTCCACGGACCAGCCGTCCGGCACGGTGCCCGCGCCCGATGCCGACCGGGCCGGCATCCAGTCGATCGAGCGCGCGGCCGCGGTGCTCTCCCTCTTCGACCACAAGACACCGAAGCTCACCCCCGCGGTGGTGTCGGACCGACTCGGGCTCAACCGCACGACCGCGCACCGGTATCTGCTGTCGCTGCAGGCCTCCGGCTTCCTCAGTGGCAGCTACGGCCCCGGCCCCCTCATCGACCAGCTCGCCGGGCTGGTGTCGGCCCGCCAGCAGATCCTGACCCTCGCCCCGACCCTGCTGCGTTACCTCTCCGACCGCACGGGCCTCACCGCCGTGCTGAGCTTCCTCGGCCGCTCCGGCGCCGTGGTGGCACTCGTCGAAGAGGCGAACGCCGGCACGATCGTGCTCACCGTGCGCGTGGGGACCGCGCTGGAGCTGCAGGCCGCCCAGTCGCGGGTGCTGTTCGCGTTCCAGTCCGATCCCGCGGTCGTCGCCCGGCTGCACGCCGGACTCGACGAAGAGCGGGTGCGCCACGAGAACGCCCAGCTCGCACTCGTGCGCAGGCATCGCCTGGCGTGGGCGGAACTCGGCCGCGTGGGCCTGGCGTCGGTGGCCGTGCCGGTCTTCGGCGAACACGACGTGATCGCCGCCATGGCGGTCCTGGGAACCACCGCCGTGCTGCCGCCCGGCGACGACTCGGAGGACAAGGTACGGATGCTGAAGGACGCGGCCCTGCAACTGACGAACATGGTGAAGGGGTGACCGGCCGATGACGACCACGACCGTCTCCCGGATGCGGCGACCGAACGCATCCTGGCTGCTGCTGGTCCCGGCGCTCGCCCTGCTGGCGATCGTGCTGCTCGTGCCGCTCTTCCAGAGCCTGGTGCGCAGCTTCGGCGAGAACGGCTTCACGCTGCAGCACTACACGTCCCTGTTCACCGACGGGGTGACCCTCACGATCCTCGGCCGGACGGCGGCGACGGCAGCGATCGTCACGGTCGTCGCGATGCTGCTCGGCTACCCGTACGCCTATCTCATGACCCGGGTCGGCCCGCGGATGCGCGCGATCCTGCTCATCATCGTGCTCATCCCGTTCTGGACCTCGGTGATGGCGCGGAACTTCGCGTGGATCGTCATCCTGCAGCGGGGCGGCCCGGTGGAGACCGTGTTCGAGTTCTTCGGCCTGACGAACGTCGTGTTCCAGGGGAGCGTGGTCGGGGTCACCATCGCGATGAGCCAGGTGCTGCTGCCGTTCATGGTGCTGCCGCTGTTCAGCTCCCTCGGCGCCATCGACCGGCGTCTGCTGCTGGCCGCACGCGGCCTCGGCTCCTCGCCGCTGGTGGCGTTCTGGAAGATCTACTGGCCGCTCTCGCGGACCGGCGTGGTGTCCGGGCTCATCCTGGTGTTCACCCTGAGCCTCGGCTTCTACGTGACCCCGGCGCTCCTCGGCTCCCCGCAGCAGTCCCTCATCGCGCAGCTGCTGGCCCAGCGGACGACGCAGCTGCTCGACTTCGCCGGTGCGGGCGCCCTCGGCATCCTCGTCCTCACCGTCACGCTCGTGCTCGTCGCCTGGGCGAACCGACTGGGCGGGACGATCTCCGCCATCGGCGTCGTCAGCACCTCCGTCTCGAAGGAGCAGTCATGACCGCGATCATCGACGAGGCGACGACCGAGGCGGAGACGGTCGTCGAGGCCGCACGGATCCGACCCCGCCGCCGGCGCGACCGCGCGATCGACGCCGTGCCGTGGTGGCTGGGCGTGATCGGCATCGCCGTCGCGCTCTACCTCATCCTGCCGACGCTCATCGTCATCCCGCTGAGCTTCAACGCGAATCAGGCGTTCGAGTTCCCGCCGAAGGCGCTGTCGCTGCGGTGGTACGAGAACTTCTTCTCCGACCCGATCTGGCTGACCTCGCTCGGTAACTCGTTCCTCGTCGCGCTCCTCGCCGCGACGATCGCCACGACCGTCGGCACAGCGGCGGCACTCGGGCTGTGGATGCTGGCCGGACGCTTCGCCCGGTTCCTGCGGACGCTGCTGATGATCTCGATGGTGACGCCGGCGATCGTCGTCGCGGTCGCGGTGTACGTGTCGTTCCTGCAGTGGCACCTGACCGGCACGCTCCTCGGCTACGTCGTGGCGCACGCCGCGCTCGGGGTGCCCTTCGTGCTCGTGGCCGTCTCCACCGCGCTCAGCGGCTTCGACCGCCGGCTGCTGCGCGCGTCGGCGTCGCTCGGCGCGACACCCGCCCGCTCCTTCCTGCACGTGACGCTGCCCCTCATCGCGCGCGGCATCGGGACAGGCGCGATCTTCGCGTTCGTCACCTCGTTCGACGAGGTCGTGATCGCCCTGTTCCTCCGCTCGCCCACATTCCAGACGCTGCCGGTGCAGATGTACAACAGCGTGACCTACGAACTCGACCCGACCATCTCCGCCGCAGCCAGCCTCGTGGTGGTCGCGGTCACCCTGGTGCTCCTGGTGCCCCTGCTCATCGGCGCCGGGAAGACGAAGAACGTGAGGAACCCGAAGTGACCATCTCCGCGCCCACCCCGACGACCACGGCCCGCCCGGCCGACCGGAACGGGACCCAGATCCGGCTGACCGACGTGCTCAAGCGCTACGGGCACGACGCCCCCGCGGTCGACAGCATCTCGCTCACGATCGAACCGGGCGAGTTCATGACCCTGCTGGGTCCGAGCGGCTCCGGGAAGACCACGACGCTCAACCTCATCGCGGGATTCGAGACGCTCACCGCGGGCACGATCGAGCTCAACGGCACCGACGTCGGCCAGCTGCCGCCGCACAAGCGCGATCTGGGGATGCTGTTCCAGAACTACGCCCTGTTCCCCCACATGACCGTCGCGCAGAACGTGGCCTACCCGCTGCGCGAGCGGCGGGTACCGAAGTCGGAGATCGCCGCCCGGGTCGCAGCGGTGCTCGACCTCGTGCAGCTGCCGGGGCGGGACGACGCGTACCCGGCCCAGCTCTCGGGCGGTCAGCAGCAGCGGGTCGCGCTCGCCCGGGCGATCGTGTTCAACCCGCGGGCGCTGCTGCTCGACGAGCCCCTCGGGGCGCTCGACCGGAACCTGCGCGCCGCGTTGCAGGCGGAGATCCGCCGCATCCACCGCGAGGTCGGGTCGACCTTCGTGTTCGTCACGCACGATCAGGAGGAGGCGATGAACCTCTCCGACCGCATCGCCCTCTTCAACGCCGGCCGCATCGAACAGCTCGGCTCGCCGGAGGAGCTCTACCGCACGCCGGACACGCTGTTCACCGCACGCTTCCTCGGCGACTCGAACGTGTTCGAGCTCGGCGACGCCGGATTCGGATCGACCACGGGCTGGGAGGGACGGACCTGGTCCGTCGACCCCGCGACGGTGTCCTCCCACCCGGGCGTCCACACCCGCGCCGCGATCGTCGTCCGCCCGGAGGACATCCGCCTCGCGACGGACGCCACCGAGCCGGCGCCGGGCGCGAACGTCATCGACGCGACCGTCCGCGACGTGGAGTACATGGGCTCCTACCGCACCGCCCTGCTCGAGGTGGGGGCCTCCGGCACCCCCGGACGCGTCCGCCTCGACGCATCGGATGCGGCGGCAGCCCCCGGCGACCGCGTCCTGGCATGGTGGCGCCCCGACCGGCAGCGCGTCGTCGCCGCCTGAACAGACTTCCCCCTCCCGCACCAAGAGACCCGGACCCGGGCAGAAACAGGAAAGAGAAAGAGACGATGGTGTCAACACTCGGAAAGACGATGACCACGGGCTTCGCGCTCGTCGCCGTCGCAGCGCTGCTCGCGGGCTGCGCCGGCTCCACCACCCCCGCCGCGACGGGCACGAGCACGGATGGGGCGGACGACACGCCCGTCACCCTCACGTTCGTCGGCTACGGCGGCGGCGGGCAGGACGCGCAGATCGAGGCCTGGCAGGTGCCCTACACGGAGGCGCACCCGAACGTCACCTTCGTGAACACCTCGCCCCCCGACGTCGCGCAGGTCAAGGCCCAGGTCAACGCGGGCGCCGTGCAGTGGGACGTCGTCGCCACCGCACCGTACGCGGCCGCCCAGAACTGCGACACGCTCTTCGAGGAGCTCGACCTCTCCGGGGTCGACGAGAGCGACCTGGTCGAGGGCACCGTCGGCAAGTGCTACATCGGCAACTGGATCAACGCCACGCCGATCGCCTACCGCACCGAGGTCTTCGGCGCGTCCAAGGGCCCGAAGACGATCGAGGACTTCTTCGACGTCGAGAAGTTCCCGGGGCAGCGCGGCATGGTCACCAACCTGCAGAACGGCATCCTCGAGTACGCGCTCATGGCCGACGGCGTCGCACCCGACGAGCTGTACCCGCTCGACGTCGACCGCGCACTGGCGAAGCTCGACACGATCCGCGACGTGACCGTCTTCGCGCCCAACGTCGGCGCACTGCAGCAGGCGGTCGAGGGCAACCAGGTCGACATGTTCATGCTGCCCGACTCGCGCCTCGTGCCGCTGCTGCAGAACGGCATGGACCTCACGATCGTGTGGGATCAGACCGTGGCCGCAATGAACGCGTTCGCCGTGCCGAAGGGCTCGAAGAACAAGGCCGCGGCCGAGCAGTTCCTGGCGACCGTGGTCGAGCCCGCGCAGGCGGCGAAGATCTCGGAGCTGCTGGGCGTCGCGCCGGTGAACACGGCCGCGAAGCCCAAGCTCAACGAGTACACGAAGCAGGTCGAGGTCTACGGCCCCGCCAACACCGGCGGCACCGTGCTGCAGGACGTGGCGTGGTACGCGCGGAACTTCAACGACGTGACCACGCAGGTGACCAACTGGCTGAACGGCTGACCGGCAGCGTGTGCCTCGGCATCGGAGATCGCCCTGAAATACGCTTCACTCATGGCGAACACCCACTCCGCGGCCGAGGCACACGCGTCCGACATCCAGGCCGTCGCGCGGGTGGGGCAGATCTGCGGACTGTTCGGCGCCGACACGGCCGACCTGACGGCGGTGGAGGTGGCGGAACGGCTGGGGCTGAACCGCACCACCGCCTACCGCTACTGCACCTCGATGGTGGCCGCCGGCATCCTGGACCGCGGGAGCCGGAAGGGCAGCTTCGCGCTCGGCGCGCTGATGCTCCGCCTCGGCATCCACGCACTCGGCCGCCGCCCGATCGTCGACATCGCCCCGGCGTACCTCGCTCGCCTCAGCACGACGGTCCACATGACCGCGGTGCTGAGCCTGTGGGGAGGCAGCGGCCCGGTCGTGGCGGTCGTCGAGGAGGACTCCACCCGGGCGGCCGTCGTCACAGTCCGCCCCGGGACGGTCCTGGGGCTCGACGCCTCCCAGACCCGGGTGTTCCTCGCCCACCTGACCGACGGCACCACGTTCGAGACGCTCGCCGCCTCCTGCACCCCGCAGGAGCGCGCCGAGCTCGAGACGGCGGTCTACACGGCACGGCGTACCGGCTACAGCATCTCCGAACTCCCCGGCGGGGTCGTGGGCGTGGCAGCCCCGGTCTTCGGCCCCCGCGGCATCGCCGCAACCATCGCACTCCTCGGCGCCGACTCCGGCGTCGACCTTTCGGCCGGGTCGGCCACCGTCACTGAGCTCCTGAGGACGGCGGCGGATCTCGCCGACGACCTCGCACAGGATCGGCCCCGTCATGAAGACACCGACATATGACCAGCTCCTCTCGGAGACCCCGCCGGGGTCGAGCTGGCGCCACTTCGGCGCCGGCGACCAGCTCGGCACCATCAACTTCCTGACCCCGGAACGTGTGGCGGCGGCCGCACGGCTCGTCCGCACCGGCCGCCGCTTCGGGCTCGATTACCCGGTGACCGCGTTCGAGCCGTACCCCACCGGCACGCGCCGCCCGCTCGAGCATCGGGTGTTCTCCACGAACACCTGGCACCGCGACGACTGGGTCGACTCCTTCTATCTGCAGTCGTCCTCCCAGCTCGACGCCCTCCGCCACATCGGCCATCCGGACGCCGGGTTCTACAACGGGCTCGCGCCGGAGGAGAACACCGAGTCGTCGACGGCCCTCGGCATCCACACGTGGGCGGATGCCGGGATCGCCG
>JAEZSU010000115.1 GCA_023421635.1 Actinomycetes bacterium
GGTAGGGCTCGGCGGCGTGCAGGGGGCCCTCTTCGCATCCGGCTTCCGCGGGCAGCAACGACTCGACTTCCTCGGCGTCGCCATCATCGGCATCGTCATGGGCATGGGCGGCGGCCTCATCCGCGACCTGCTGCTGGCGCAGCGCCCCGTCACCCTGCAGGACAACTGGTACCTCGTCACCGCGACCGGCGCCGCGCTCGTGGGGATGCTCCTCGCCGGGGTCTTCCAGCGACTGAACGCGGTGATCGTCGGCCTCGATGCACTCGTGATCGGCCTGTTCGGAGCCTTCGGCACGAGCAAGGCGCTCGCGCTGGGACTGCCGATCGTCCCCGCGATCTTCGTGGGGGTGTGCTCCGCGGTCGGCGGCGGCATCCTCCGCGACATGTTCATGGGGCTCCCGGTCGCGATCATGCACGTGGGGTCGCTCTATGCCGTCGCCGCGGGCGCCGGCTGCGCGGTGCTCGCGGTGCTGGACCTCGCCGGCACGCCCATCGCGTGGGCGGCGACCGCGGGCATCGCGGTCACCACGGTCATCCGCATCCTCGCCGTGATCTTCGACGTCTCGCTGCCGGAGCAACGGATGCTGTACCGGCGCAAGGTCGCCGTCGAGACGGCCGCCATCCCGGTGGTGCGTCCGCCCCGGCGGCCCCGCCGCATCCGCTCGACGCACTCCCCTGACGCCGAAACGGGTACTGGGCCCCGAGACCAGGGGTGAATCCCAGGGTCTCGGGGCCCAGTACCGATCTCGCGGTCAGTGGACCGCGAGGGGGTCAGACGCCGGCGAGCTCGGCGGCGGCCGTGCGGGTGCGGATGGCGCGGTTGACGCCGGAGACGATCGCCTTCAGGGATGCGGTGGAGATGTCGCCGTCGATCCCGACACCCCACAGACGCTCCCCGTCGACCTGCAGCTCGACGTAGGCCGCGGCGTGGGCGTCGCCGCCCGAGCTCATCGCGTGCTCGACGTAGTCGTACAGCGTGACGTCGAAGCCCTGCGCGCGCACGATCTCGAGGAAGGCGGCCACCGGGCCGTTGCCGGTGCCGGACGCCTCGAAGCGCTCGTCGCCGTCACGGAGGGTCACGTCCAGCCGCACGTCGCCGGCCAGATCGCTGGCCGTACGGGTGCCGAGCAGCTCGAACCGGCCCCAGCGCTCCTCAGCGGCATCCGCCGGCAGGTACTCGTCGGAGAAGATGCGCCAGATCTCGTCGCTGGTGACCTCGCCGCCCTCCTGGTCGGTCTTCGCCTGCACGACGCCGGAGAACTCGATCTGCAGCTTCCGGGGCAGGTCGATCGCGTGATCGGTCTTGAGCAGGTAGGCGACGCCGCCCTTGCCCGACTGCGAGTTCACGCGGATGACCGCCTCGTACGAGCGTCCCAGATCCTTCGGGTCGATCGGCAGGTACGGCACCGCCCATTCGATCTCGTCGACCGTCTTGCCCTCGGCTGCGGCATGGGCCTCCATGGCCTCGAAGCCCTTCTTGATGGCGTCCTGGTGGGACCCGCTGAAGGCGGTGAACACGAGGTCGCCCGCCCACGGGCTGCGCTCGGGGACCGGCAGCTGGTTGCAGTACTCGACGGTCCGCTTCACCTGGTCGATGTCGCTGAAGTCGATCTGCGGGTCGATGCCCTGCGTCAGCATGTTCACACCCAGTGCCACCAGGTCGACGTTGCCGGTGCGCTCACCGTTGCCGAACAGGCATCCCTCGATGCGGTCCGCGCCGGCCAGGTAGCCGAGCTCGGCGGCGGCGACGGCGGTGCCGCGGTCGTTGTGCGGGTGGAGGGACAGGATGACGTTCTCGCGGTGCGCCAGGTGGCGGTTCATCCACTCGATCGAGTCGGCGTACACGTTGGGGGTCGCCATCTCCACCGTCGCAGGCAGGTTGATGATCACCTTGCGCTCGGGCGTGGGCTCGAGCACGTCGAGCACCTGGTTGCACACGTCGACGGCGAACTCCAGCTCGGTGCCGGTGTAGCTCTCCGGCGAGTACTCGTAGTACACGGCGGTCTCGGGGATGCGCTGCTCGTACTCGCGGCACAGCCGCGCGCCCTCGAGCGCGATGTCGATGATGCCCTGCTTGTCGGTGCGGAACACGACCTCGCGCTGCAGGATGCTGGTGGAGTTGTACAGGTGCACGATCGCCTGCTTGGCGCCGGCGATGGCCTCGTAGGTGCGGGCGATCAGGTGCTCGCGCGACTGGGTCAGCACCTGGATGGTGACGTCGTCGGGGATGAGGTCGTCCTCGATCAGCTGCCGCACGAAGTCGAAGTCGGTCTGGCTCGCGGACGGGAAGCCGACCTCGATCTCCTTGTAGCCCATCCGCACCAGCAGGTCGAACATGACCCGCTTGCGCTCGGGGCTCATCGGGTCGATGAGCGCCTGGTTCCCGTCGCGGAGGTCGACGGCGCACCAGCGGGGCGCGACGGTGATGCGCTTGTCCGGCCAGGTGCGGTCGGGCAGGTCGACACGGATCTGCTCGTGGAAGGGACGGTACTTGTGCGTCGGCATGCCCGACGGCTGCTGGGTGTTCTTCATGAGGGGTCGCGTTCTCTCGTCAGATGAGGCGGGCCAACACCGAGCTCCGCGACGAGGAAGGCCCTAGAACGAGGCCTCGTCGCGGCAGCTAAGAAGGAGCTGGCCGAAGCGCATGCCCCCAGGCTACACCCGACCCCGCGTGCGACACGACGCATCCGCGAGCGCGCGGTCTCAGAAGCCGAGTCGGCCCAGCTGCTTCGGGTCGCGCTGCCACTCCTTGGCGATGCGCACGTGGAGCTTCAGGAACACGCGGGTGCCGATGAGCGGCTCCAGCTGCGCGCGCGCCGCCGTGCCCACCTCGCGCAGCCGCGAACCGCGGTGCCCGATGATGATGCCCTTCTGACTGTCCCGCTCGACCACGATGTTCGCGTGGATGTCGGTGAGCTCGCCGTCCTCGCGGGTCGAGATGTCCTCGACAGTGACCGCGATCGAGTGCGGCAGCTCGTCCCGGACACCTTCCAGCGCGGCCTCGCGGATGATCTCCGCGATGCGGTCCTCGAGCGCCTCGTCGGTGACGACGCCCTCTTCGTACAGGGCCGGACCGGGCGGCATGAGGGCGAGCAGTTCATCGGCGAGCACGTCGAGCTGGTCGTTCGTGAGCGCCGAGATCGGGATCACGGCCTCCCAGTCCTCGCGCAGCGCGTCGACCTCGATGAGGCGCTCGGTGATCTGATCGCGCGCGCCCGCATCGGTCTTGGTCACGATCGCGACCTTCTTCGCCCGCGGGTAGCGCGACAGCGACTCGGTGATCCGCCGGTCGCCGGGCCCCACCTTCTCGGTCGCCGGCACGCAGAACGCGATGACGTCCACGTCGCCGAGCACCTGTTCGACGAGATCGTTCAGCCGCTCCCCGAGGAGCGTCCTCGGACGGTGGACGCCTGGGGTGTCGACGATCACGAGCTGGCCGCCCGGGCGGTTGACGATGCCGCGGATCGCACGACGGGTGGTCTGCGGCTTGTCGCTCGTGATGGCGACCTTCTCGCCCACGAGCGCGTTGGTGAGAGTCGACTTTCCGACGTTGGGGCGTCCGACGAAGGTGACGAAGCCCGAACGCTTCTGCGCGTCGGTGTCCAGCTGTCCGGTCAAGGTTGCATGCGAATCTGTTGGCCTTTGATCAGGGGGTAATCGACAAGTGTAGTTCCATCGAGATCGGTCGCATGCATGTCGACGCCGGTGATCTGGCTGTTCTCGTAGGTCGTGTAGTAGTAGATGCCGCGGTCGGTGTTGCAGCAGGACGAATAGATCGTGATCTCGTAGGTGTCCGGCGCGAGACGCACGCATCCCCGCTGCTGCGCGACCGAGCCGAGGATCTGGAAGAACTGGCTGACGGACTCCGACTCCGAGTCCCCCGAGACCGAGTTGAGCTTGGTGAACGCCGCCTTCACGAAGCGGGAGGACGAGGAGAGGTCTCCCGGGAGCCCGATCGCACCCATGCCCCGGCTGTACACGTCGAACGGCACCTTGTCGGAGAACGTGGCCTGGGGCGGGTCGACCGACAGGTGCATGAAGTCGTTCAGGTGGAACATCTGCTTGTCGAACGTGGGGTTGTTCGTGAGCACGCCCACCGGGTTGTCGTAGACGCGCAGCCCCTCCTTCACCGACTCGACGGTGATCGAGGCGTCACGGTCGGAGATGATCCAGTGCAGCGGGGACAGCGGGAACTGCTCGCTGAAGTCGATCGCGACGAGGTTGAGGTCGACGAGCGCGCCCTTGACCTCCTCGACGGTCGTGAACTGTCCCAGCACCCACGGGATGAACTCGAACGGCGTGACGTCGACCTTGTCCTCGGTCTGCGGCTTGTAGTCCGCGTTGTCCGGGAAGTTCAGCCCCGCCATGCTGAGGCCCTTCTCGTTGGTCGCGTCGTAGTACAGCGGGTAGCCGTCGGCGATCATGGCCATGCCGATGATGGCGTGGTGCGTGTTCATCGTGGGGCGACGTCTGAACTCGAACGGGAAGTTCCGCGGGGTGATCGTGACGGTCTCGTGGTACGAGTACTCGAGATCGAGGTTGCGCCCGAAGTAGTGGTCCTTGGTGGTGTAGTTGGCACCGGTGCACATGATGGCCTCCCGTTGATCCGGCTGAGGCGGCCCACGCTAACCCTCTTCGGTGCGTTCCTGACTCCCCTTGCGCTGCACCCGGATTTCCCCCGTGCGCGGCGTGCTGCGTTCGCCGTCGGGTGCCGGCGCGCGCTCCACGAAGACGGTGGCGAGGCCTCTCCCGCGGCCGCGCGAGGTGGCGCCGGTGAGGGAGAGCCCGTCGTACTCGACCGCGTCGCCCGGCTGCGGCACCCGCCCGAGCACCTTCCCGAGCACACCGCCGATCGAGTCGACCTCCTCGTCCTCGAGTTCCAGCCCGAAGAGGTCGCCGACCTCGTCGAGACCCAGCCGGGCGCTCACGCGGTAGCGGCCCGGTTCGAGCTCGACGACCTCGTTGGCCTTGGTGTCGTACTCGTCCGAGATGTCGCCCACGAGCTCTTCGAGGAGGTCCTCCAAGGTGACGAGGCCGGCGATCCCGCCGTATTCGTCGACCACCATGCAGACGTGGACGGCGTCGCGCTTCATCTGCTGCAGCAGCGTCTCCGCGCGCATGGACTCCGGGACGAACGCGGCCGGCCGGGCGAGCCGCGCCGCGGGCAGATGCGCCCAGGCGGCCTCGTTCCGGAAGGCGAACTGCACCAGGTCCTTCAGGTACAGGATGCCCTCGACCTCCTCGCCGTCTTCGGACATCAGCGGCATCCGCGACACGCCCTTGTCGAGGAAGAGGCTCAGCGTGTCGCGTGCGGTCGTCCCCGAGCTCACGACGACCATGTCGGTGCGCGGGATCATGACCTGCCGGACGTAGGCGTCGGTGAACTCGAACACCGAGTGGATGAGTTCGCGGTCGTCCTCCTCGATGAGATCCTGCATCGCGGCCTCGTCGAGCATGCTGAGCAGCTGCTCCTCGGTGTCGAACGAAGATGCACGGGCGCCGCCGGGGGTCACCCGGCTGCTGAGTGCGACCAGGCCGTGCGCGAGGGGGCCGAGCAGCACCCGCACGCCGCGGACGATCCGCGCCGACCAGCGCAGCAGCCCCTGGGCGTTGCGACGGCCGAAGGCACGGGGGCTCGCCCCGACCGCGACGAACGACACGCCCGTCATGAGCACGACGGCGACCAGCAGCGCCCACCAGATGCTGTCGAACAGCAGCATGAACGCGGCGGTCGTGAGCACGGCTGCGCCGGTCTCGGCGAGCACCCGGATGAACACGACCGCGTTCGCGTGCGCGTCGGGATCCGCGGCGATCCGCCGGAGCGCAGTCGCGTTCCGCCCGCCCTCGGCGAGGTCGGCGAGGTCCTGCCGCGAGGTGACGCCCAGGGCGGCATCGATGGCCGCCATCAACCCGCCGAACGCGACGAGCAGCGCCGCCGCCAGCAGCAGGAGGAGGGCGATCATCGCGTGCGGCGCCGTTCGGACAGCGTGAACGACACGATGAGGTCGCGCTGCAGCCCGAACATCTCCTTGGCATCCTCGGGCTCGGCGTGATCGAACCCGAGCAGGTGCAGCAGGCCGTGCGTGGTGAGCATGACCAGTTCGTCGATCATCGGATGCGGCGGGCTGGCCTGGGCGGCCTGCACCTGCGCCACCTGCGGGCACAGCACGATGTCGCCCAGCAGCCCGGGCGGGGTGGGCGACTCGTCGGTGCCGGGGCGCAGCTCGTCCATGGGGAAGCTCAGTACATCGGTGGGGCCGGGCTCGTCCATCCACTGGACGTGGAGCGCCTCCATCGCGCCCTCGTCCACGAGGAGGATCGCGACGTCCGCATCCGGGCTCACGTGGAGCTCGCGCAGGTTGCTCTCCATCAGGCGCAGGATGACGGTCTCGTCGACCTCGACGCCGGACTCGTTGGTGATCTCGATGGTCATGGGCGTCCTCGTCTGGTCTGTCGGTCGCGGGCGCCGCGTCGCTCCGCCCGGTTCGCGAACTCCGCGGCCTCGTCGCGTTCGCGACGCCCGGCCAGCCGCTGCTCGTCGTACTCGCTGTAGGCGTCGACGATGCGTCCGACGAGGGTGTGGCGCACCACGTCGTCGCTCGTGAGCCGGGAGAAGTGGATGTCGTCGATGTCCTTCAGGACCCGGGTCACCAGGCGCAGCCCCGAGGAGCCCTGCGGCAGGTCGACCTGGGTGATGTCGCCGGTGATCACCATCTTCGTGCCGAAGCCGAGTCGGGTGAGGAACATCTTCATCTGTTCCGGCGTGGTGTTCTGCGCCTCGTCCAGCACCACGAAGGAGTCGTTGAGCGTGCGTCCGCGCATGTACGCGAGCGGCGCGACCTCGATCGTGCCGGTCGCCATGAGCTTCGGGACGAGCTCCGGGTCGAGCATCTCGTTCAACGCGTCGTACAGCGGGCGCAGGTACGGGTCGATCTTGTCGGTGAGGCTGCCCGGCAGGAACCCGAGTCGCTCGCCCGCCTCGATCGCCGGGCGGCTGAGGATGATGCGACTCACCTCCTTGCGCTGGAGCGCCTGCACGGCCTTCGCCATGGCAAGGTAGGTCTTGCCGGTCCCGGCCGGGCCGATGCCGAACACGATCGTGTTGTCGTCGATCGCATCGACGTACTCGCGCTGCCCCAGCGTCTTCGGCCGGATGACCCGGCCGCGCGAGGACAGGATGGGCTCGCTCAGCACCTCCGACGGGCGGGAGCCGCCGTGCTCGAGGATCCGCTGCGAGCTGCGCACCTCGCCCGGGCCGAGGTCGACACCGGTGCGGGTCATCTCGAGCATCTCGGCGACGAGCCGGCGCGCGGCTGCGACGGGCTCGGGCGGGCCGCTCAGGGTGATCTCGTTGCCGCGGACGAGCACGTCCACGTCGGGGTGCTCGCGTTCGACGACGCGCAGCAGCCGGTCCTCCGGACCGAGCAGCCGGACCATCGCGATCCCGTCGGCGAACAGCCGCTCGACGACCGTCTCACCCTCGCCGCCCTCGTGCGGGGCGTCAGTCACCGAGGCTCTCCTCGTCCAGTCCCCCGGCGAGCACGTGTGCGTGCACGTGGAACACGGTCTGCCCGGCGCTCGCGCCGCGGTTGAACACGAGTCGGAAGTCGCCGTCGGCGTGCTCCGCGGCGAGCTGCGCCGCGAGGTCGACCATCTCCGCCAGCAGCGTCGGGTCGCCGGCGGCGAGTTCGACGACGTCGTGGTACTGCTCGGTCTTGGGGATCACCAGCAGGTGCACCGGCGCCTTGGGTGCGATGTCGCGGATCGCGAACACCCGCTCGGTCTGGGCGACGATCTCCGAGGGGATCTCGCCCTGCAGGATGCGGGTGAAGACGGACGGTTCGCTCATGTCCCCCAGTCTATCGGCGGCACCCCGCGCCGCGGCGGGGTTCACCAGCGTCCGAGCGCCACCGCGACCGCGGCGAGGGCGGCGGGACCCGCCGTCGAGGTGCGGAGCACCTCCGGACCGAGCCGCGCGATGCGTGCACCGGCGGCTCGGAGCGTCTCCAGTTCCTCCGGAGCGATGCCGCCCTCGGGGCCGACGACGAGCACGATCTCCGCCGCCTCTCGCACCTCCGCCGCGAGGGCGGTGACCGCATCCTGTGCGCTCGGTTCGAGCACGACCACGAGCGCGGATGCGGCGCGCTCGGCCAGCCGCGCGGTGCGCGTGAGCGGGGTGACCACGGGGATCCACGCCCGATGCGCCTGTTTGGCCGCCTCCCGGACGATGCTCTCCCAGCGCGCCCTGCCCTTCTCGGCCTTCATGCCCTCCCAGCGCGAAACGCTGCGCGCGGCCTGCCACGGCACGATCTCGTCGACGCCGAGTTCCGTGGCAGCCTGCACCGCCAACTCGTCGCGGTCCCCCTTCGCGAGGGCCTGCACCAGCACCAGCCGGGGCGACGCGACCGGCACGGCGCGCCGCTGCGCGACCCGGACCGTGACCTCCTTGGGAGTGACGGCCTCGCAGGTGCCCTCGAGCCACGTGCCCGCGCCGTCGCCGACGCTCACCGCCTCGCCGACGCGCAGCCGCCGGACCGTGGCGGCGTGGTGCGCCTCGGCACCGGTGAGCACCACGAGCCCGCCGGGTGCGACGGCACCCGCGGACGGATCGACGAAGTGCAGCGGCACGGCTCAGCCGTTCCGGAACTTGTCCCGGAGCTTCGCGAACAGCCCCTGCTGATACTCCGCGAGCCGCGGGGCGGGCGCCTTGGAACGCTTGGCGAACTCCTCGATGAGCGCGCGCTCCTTGTGGTCGAGCTTGGTGGGGGTGACCACGTGCACCCCGACCCGGAGGTCGCCGCGCTGCGTGCCGCGCAGTGGCGTGATGCCGCGACCCTTGATCGTCAGCACGTCACCCGCCTGCACGCCGGGGCGGATCTCCAGGTCGACCGGACCGTCGAGCGACTCGATCTGGGTGCGGGTGCCGAGGATCGCGTCCGTCATCGACACGTCGAGGGTGGCGAGCAGGTCGTCGCCGTCGCGGCTGAACACCTCGTGCGGCGCCACCGTGACCTCCAGGTACAGGTCGCCGGAGGGGCCGCCGGCCTGACCGACCTCGCCCGAGCCCGGCAGCTGCAGCCGCAGCCCGCTCTCCACCCCGGCGGGGATGTCGACGGAAACGGTGCGGCGGGCACGCACCCGGCCCTGCCCGTGGCAGGTGGCGCAGGGGTACGGGATGGTGGTGCCGTAGCCCTGGCAGGCCGTGCACGGCTGGCTGGTCACGACGTTGCCGATGAGGCTGCGGACCGTGCGCTGCACGTTGCCCGAGCCGTGGCAGATCTCGCAGGTGACTGGTGCCGTGCCCGGCTGGCAGCATCCGCCTTCGCAGGTCTCGCAGAGCACCGCGGTGTCGACCTCGATGTCGCGGTGCACGCCGAAGACGACGTCGCCGAGTTCGAGGGTGATACGCACGAGCGCGTCCTGCCCGCGCTCGCGGCGCGAGCGGGGACGGGATCGCTGCGCCCCGCCGCCACCGAAGAAGGTGTCGAAGATGTCGCTGAACCCGCCGAACCCGGCGCCGCCGAACGACCCGCCGGTGTCGCCCATGTCGTACCGCCGGCGCTGTTCGGGGTCGCTCAGCACGTCGTAGGCGTGCGTGACGAGCTTGAACCGCTCGGACGCCTCCTCCCCCGGGTTGACGTCGGGGTGCAGCTCGCGCGCGAGCCGCCGGTACGCCTTCTTGATCTCCTCCGGGGTCGCCTCGCGCGAGACCCCCAGCACTTCGTAGTGGTCAGCCACTGTCGCCTTCCTGTCCGCGATCCGCGCGGGATTACCGGTACGCGCCCGTCACCGGGCGCGCTCGTCCTCGTCGAGCAGCCGGCTGAGATACCGGGCGACCGCCCGGACCGCGCCGAGGTTGCTCGGATAGTCCATCCGCACCGGACCGAGCACGCCCACGCGCGCCCGCCCGCCGCTGGTGTCGTAGTCGCTCGCGAGCACCGAGGCCTCTTCGAGGCCGAACGGCTGGTTCTCGCGTCCGATGGATGCGGCCAGCCCGTGCTCGTCGGCGACCATCTCGTCCACGAGCCGCAGCAGCGTCACCTGCTCCTCGAGCGCCTCGAGGAGCGGCGAGATGCTGCCGCGGAAGTCGCCCTCGCTGCGCGCGAGGTTGGCCGCGCCCGCCATGACCAGCCGGTCCTGCCGGAATTCGTCGAGTTCCTCGGCCACCACGCGGAGCACCCCGAGCAGCGCCATGTCACCGCGCGGGCCGTCCGCGGGCAGGGCGTCGGCGGCATGCTGCACGATGGTCACCCCGTCCTGCACGGAGCGGCCGGTGACCAGCACCGAGACCCGCGCGCGCAGCGTGCTGACGTCGGCCTCGTCGAGGTCGTCCGGGACGGCGGCGATGCGCTGGGAGACACGCCCGGTGTCGGTGACGAGGATCACGACGGCACGGCTGCCGCCGAGGTGCACGAGCTCGACGTGGGTGATGGTCGCGCGCTCGAACGACGGGTACTGGACGAGCGCGACCTGACCGGTGAGCTGCGTGAGCGCCCGGACGGTGCGCGCCAGCAGGTCGTCGAGGTCGGTGGGTTCCGAGAGGAAGGAGGTGATGGCGTTGCGCTGGGCGGGGCTGAGCGGTCGCACCTCGGCGAGGTGGTTGACGAAGACGCGGTAGCCCTTGTCGGTCGGCACGCGCCCCGACGAGGTGTGCGGCGCGGCGATGAGCTCCTCGTCCTCGAGCAGCGCCATGTCGTTGCGGATCGTCGCGGCGGACACGCCGAACTGATGCCGGTCCACGATCGACTTGCTGCCGACGGGCTCACGCGTCGCGACGTAGTCCTGCACGATGGCGCGAAGCACCTCGAGGCCCCGTTCGCTGACCACGTCCCCTCCTCCCCGGTTGGCACTCCATCCCTGCGAGTGCCAGTCTATCGCGGGCAGCCGGGAGCGGGCTTCAGGCGGTGAGCGTGTGGACCACCGCGTCGGCGAGGAGCCGGCCGCGACGGGTGAGCACGAGCCGACCGCGAATCGCATCCGGCGCCTCCACCAGGCCGTCCGCGATGAGCTGCGCGACGGCGCGACGACCCGAGGCGTCCAGTTCGTCCAGCGCCAGGCCCTCGCGGATGCGGGAGCGCAGCAGCACCCGTTCCAGCCGTGCCGCCTCCGCATCCGGGATCTCGCGGGCGGCCGCGGGCGACGAGCCGGCGGCGAGCCGCTGGGCGTAGGCCGCGGGATGCTTCACGTTCCACCAGCGCACCCCGCCCACGTGGCTGTGCGCGCCGGGGCCGAACCCCCACCAGTCGGTGCCGCGCCAGTACGCCAGGTTGTGGCGCGAGCGGTGTGCGTCGCCGCGCGCCCAGTTCGACACCTCGTACCACTCCAGCCCTGCCCGGGCGGCGAGGTCGTCGACCAGCTCGTACATGTCGGCCTGCAGGTCGTCGGAGGGTGGCTGCAGCTCGCCGCGTCGGATGCGGCGGTGCAGCGGCGTGCCCTCCTCGACGATCAGCGCGTACGCCGAGAGGTGGTCGGTGCCGAGCGCGAGTGCCGTCTCCACGGACGCGCGCCACTGGTCGAGGGTCTCCCCCGGCGCCCCGTAGATGAGATCGACGCTGACGTCGAGTCCCGCGGACCGCGCCGCCGCCACCGCTGTCGCCACGTTCTGCGGCGCGTGCGTGCGATCCAGCGTCGCCAGCACCTCGGGCACCGCCGACTGCATCCCGATCGAGAGCCGGGTCACCCC
>JAEZSU010000230.1 GCA_023421635.1 Actinomycetes bacterium
GTGTATGCGCCGGGGGCAGGCGGCGGCGGGTATGCGCCGGGCGCGGCGGGCGCGGCGCCGGACTGCGGCGGGACGCCCTCCCACACGGTGGAGTCGCCGAGGAAGCTGCGGGCCCAGGGGGCGGGACGGACGGCGGTGTTCCAGCGGGACGAGTCGAACGCGAGGATCGCCATCCAGATCAGGGTGCCCAGGCCGGGGATGAGCCACAGCAGGAGGAAGTACCACTCCTTGCCGAGCTTCAGGCCCACGCGCCACGAGATGAGGAGGTACATCACGAACTGGACGACGAACACCAGCCAGCCGAGCACGGGAACCTGGCTGAGAACGCTCGCCCCGACCAGGACGCCGAGGGTGACCCACGGCGAGAAGTCGCCGAGCTTGGAGAAGATGAGCCAGTTGTAGACCGGCACCCAGGCTCGCCACTTGCCCTGCACGCCGGCCTTGTCGAAGATCCGCATCAGCAGGAAGGAGCTGATGACGTAGCTCACCAGCGCGGTGATGATCAACACCGGGATGAGGATGATGAAGAAGGCGAGGAGCGCTGCCGCCCCAGAGCCGTCGTCGTAGTACGTGAACATCAGGAGATCCCGTCGTCAGGGCCGTCATGGCCGAGGGTGGTGAGCGCACACGCTCGAGGCACCATGCTAGCGATGCTCTCGGCGTTCTCCCAGCATTGTCAGTGGTCGCTCGCGAACAGCCGCCATTCGCCGTCCGACTCGTCGATCCGCCAGCCTTCGGACTGCAGGTGGCGGCGCAGCCCTGCGATGGTCCCCACTCGGGGGCGCGCTTCGGCCAGCTGCCGCACCAGTCGGCCCTTCGTGGCCTTGTTGAAATGGTTGAGCGCCCGCACCGCGCCGTCAGGCCCCTCGGTGACGACGCGCACGTACGCCCCCGGAACCCCCGCCGGGACCGGGCCGAGGGCGGAGTAGGCCTCCGAGCGCAGATCGAGCACGAATGCGGGTGCCGCCGCCTCGAGCGCGGTCGTGACGGATGCCGCCCACAGGCGCCGCAGCGGCGGCAGCCCGGGGAGGGCGGTGTTCGCGGCGAGCCGGTACGCGGGGACGGGGTCGAGCGCACCGACGGGACCGAACGGCGCCGAGTGGATCATGACGTGCGCGCCGAGCCAGGTGCGGGCGCGTCGGTCCAGCGACGGTGCGTCGAGCGCGTCGAAGAGCACGCCGGTATAGCGGTCGACCGCCGGGAGCGTCTGCCCGTCGCGCAACGCCGCGTTCGCGGCGATGTCGCCCCGCTGGCGCACGCTCAGCTTCAGGACACGCGCCGCCTCGTCCTCGTCGGCCGAGAGCGCCACCAGCGCGTCGACCGTCGCCTCGCGCTCCGGTCCGAGCGAGGGCAGCGCGAGCGCGGGGATCCGGAGCGGCGGACCGTCGCCACCGGGCCGCTTGGTCTCCGACGGGGGCAGCAGGATCAGCATCCGAGTCCTTCCGGAAACGACGCACGCCGCCCGTGGTTCACGGGCGGCGTGCGTGCGTGGTGTCGGGTCAGGAGGCCAGCGCGGCGTGACCGGCGACGATGGTGACCTCGTCGTGCTCGACGGAGACGAACCCGTCGCGGGCATCGGCGATGACCTTGCCGCCGCCCGTCTCGGTGATGCGGACCTGGCCGTCGGCCAGGATCGCGAGCACGGGCTCGTGGCCGGCCATGAAGCCGATCTCGCCCTCGACGGTCTTTGCGACCACGAGCGAGGCTTCGCCGGTCCAGACCTCCGCGTCAGCGGAGACCAGGCTCACCTTCAGCGGCATGTCAGCCGTTCTCCTTCTGGATCTGCGCCCACTTGGCCTCGACGTCGGAGATGCCACCGACGTTGAAGAACGCCTGCTCGGCGACGTGGTCGAACTCGCCCTTGACGATCGCGTCGAACGACTCGATCGTCTCCTTGATCGGGACCGTGGAACCCTCGACACCGGTGAACTTCTTCGCCATGTAGGTGTTCTGGGAGAGGAACTGCTGGATGCGGCGCGCACGCGACACGACGATCTTGTCCTCTTCGGAGAGCTCGTCGACACCGAGGATCGCGATGATCTCCTGCAGCTCCTTGTTCTTCTGCAGGATCTGCTTCACGGCGGTGGCCACGCGGTAGTGGTCGGCGCCGATGTAGCGCGGGTCGAGGATGCGGCTGGTCGAGGTCAGCGGGTCGACGGCCGGGTACAGACCCTTCGATGCGATCTCACGCGAGAGCTCGGTCGTGGCGTCGAGGTGCGCGAACGTGGTCGCCGGCGCCGGGTCGGTGTAGTCGTCGGCGGGCACGTAGATCGCCTGCAGCGAGGTGATCGAGTGGCCACGGGTCGAGGTGATGCGCTCCTGGAGCACGCCCATCTCGTCGGCCAGGTTCGGCTGGTACCCCACGGCGGAGGGCATGCGGCCGAGGAGCGTGGACACCTCGGAGCCGGCCTGGGTGAAGCGGAAGATGTTGTCGATGAACAGCAGCACGTCCTGCTTCTGCACGTCACGGAAGTACTCGGCCATGGTGAGGGCCGAGAGCGCGACGCGAAGACGGGTCCCCGGCGGCTCGTCCATCTGGCCGAACACGAGGGCGGTCTTGTCGAAGACGCCTGCGTCCTCCATCTCGTGGATGAGGTCGTTGCCCTCACGGGTGCGCTCACCGACACCGGCGAACACCGACACACCGCCGTGGTCCTGCGCGACGCGCTGGATCATCTCCTGGATGAGGACGGTCTTACCGACACCGGCACCACCGAACAGACCGATCTTGCCACCCTGCACGTACGGGGTGAGCAGGTCGATGACCTTGATGCCGGTCTCGAACATCTGGGTCTTCGACTCGAGCTGGTCGAAGCTGGGCGCCTTGCGGTGGATGCCCCAGCGCTCGGTGACCTCGATGACCTCGCCGTCGGCGGCGTTCAGCACGTCACCGGTGACGTTGAACACCTTGCCCTTGGTGACGTCGCCGACCGGCACCGAGATGGGGCCGCCGGTGTCGCGCACCTCCTGGCCGCGGACCATGCCGTCGGTCGGCTTGAGCGAGATGGCACGAACGAGGTCGTCGCCGAGGTGCTGTGCCACCTCGAGCGTGATCTCGGACGACTCCTCGCCGATCGTGATCGTCGGCTTCAGCGCGTTGTAGATCTCGGGGATCGATTCGTGCGGGAACTCGATGTCGACGACGGGGCCGGTGACGCGGGCGACGCGCCCGACGACCGCGGTCTCGGTCTTGTCAGCGGTGAGGCTCATGGCTTCTTCTCTTTCGTGTGGTCGGGGTGCGCAGCGTCACTTGCCGGACGAGAGGGCGTCGGCGCCGCCGACGATCTCTGCGATCTGCTGCGTGATCTCCGCCTGACGTGCATTGTTGCGCAGACGGGTGTAGTCGGTGATGAGCTTGTCGGCGTTGTCGCTGGCGGACTTCATCGCCTTCTGCGTCGCCGCGTGCTTCGCCGCGGAGGACTGCAGGAGCGCGTTGAAGACCCGGCTCTGGATGTACACCGGCAGGAGCGCGTCGAGCACGGTCTCGGCATCCGGCTCGAACTCGTACAGCGGGTAGACGGCACCCGACGACGGCTCGTCCGCCGCCTCGACGACCTCGAGCGGAAGCAGTCGGACCGTCTCCGGGGACTGCGTCATCATGCTGACGAAGCGGTTGTACACGAGGTGGATCTCGTCGACGCCGCCCTCTGCGCCGCCGAGGTTGAACGCCTCGAGCAGCGTCGCCGCGATGTTCTCGGCCGTGCTGAAGTGCGGGGTGTCGGTGTCGCCGGTCCATTCTGCCGCGGCGTCCATCTTCCGGAACTGGAAGTAGCCGACGGCCTTGCGGCCCACGAGGTAGAACACCGGCTCGCGACCCTCGTGGCGCAGCAGCGTCGCCAACTCCAGCGCCTCACGCAGGATCTGCGAGTTGAACGCACCCGCGAGTCCGCGGTCGGAGGTGAAGATGACGACGGCCGAGCGACGGATCACCTCGGGCTCGCGGGTCAGCGGGTGGTCCACGTTGGAGTACGTGGCCACCGCCGACACCGCTCGCGTCACCGCGCGGGCGAAGGGCGTGGAGGCGCGGACGCGCCCCATCGCCTTCTGGATGCGCGAAGCCGCGATGAGTTCCATCGCCTTCGTGATCTTCTTGGTGGTCTGGGCAGAAGAGATCTTCTGCTTGTAGACCCTGAGTTGTGCGCCCATGGTTACGGTCCCCCGGGACTCAGCCTCGGCGGCCCTTGACGATCTTCTCCTGGTTCACGTCGTCCGCCGACGCTTCGGCGAACTGCTCGCTGCCGGGGGCGTCGATGGCCTGGCCGTTGCCGGCCTGGAACTCCAGGATGAAGGCGTCGGTGGCCTTCTCGAGCGCGGCGACGGTGTCGTCGTCGAGCACGTTGGTCTCGCGCAGCGTGTCGAGCACCTGCGTGTTGCGACGCAGGTAGTCCAGCAGCTCGCGCTCGAAGCGCAGCACGTCCTCGACCGCGATGGTGTCGAGCTTGCCGTTGGTGCCGGCCCAGATCGAGACGACCTGCTCCTCGACCGGGTACGGCGAGTACTGCGGCTGCTTCAGCAGCTCGGTCAGGCGGGCACCGCGCTCGAGCTGACGGCGGGAGGCCGCGTCGAGGTCGGAGGCGAACATCGCGAACGCCTCGAGGGAGCGGTACTGGGCGAGCTCGAGCTTGAGCGTGCCGGAGACCTTCTTGATCGACTTGACCTGCGCGTCACCACCGACTCGCGAGACCGAGATACCCACGTCGACCGCGGGACGCTGGTTGGCGTTGAACAGGTCGGACTGCAGGAAGATCTGGCCGTCGGTGATCGAGATCACGTTGGTCGGGATGTACGCCGAGACGTCGTTGGCCTTGGTCTCGATGATCGGCAGACCCGTCATCGAACCGCCGCCGAGCTCGTCGGACAGCTTCGCGCACCGCTCGAGCAGACGCGAGTGCAGGTAGAAGACGTCACCCGGGTACGCCTCGCGGCCCGGCGGGCGGCGGAGCAGCAGCGACACGGCACGGTAGGCCTCGGCCTGCTTCGACAGGTCGTCGAAGATGATGAGGACGTGCTTGCCGCCGTACATCCAGTGCTGGCCGATGGCCGAACCGGTGTAGGGGGCGAGGTACTTGAAGCCGGCGGGGTCGGATGCGGGAGCCGCGACGATGGTCGTGTACTCCATGGCGCCGGCCTCCTCGAGCGCACCCTTGACGGAGGCGATCGTGGAACCCTTCTGGCCGATGGCGACGTAGATGCAGCGGACCTGCTTGTTGACGTCGCCCGACTCCCAGTTGGCCTTCTGGTTGATGATCGTGTCGATCGCGATGGCCGTCTTGCCGGTCTGGCGGTCGCCGATGATGAGCTGGCGCTGACCGCGGCCGACGGGGATCATGGCGTCGATGGCCTTGATGCCGGTCTGCAGCGGCTCGTGCACGCTCTTGCGCTGCATGACGCCGGGCGCCTGCAGCTCGAGGGCGCGGCGGCCCTCCGTCTCGATGGCGCCGAGGCCGTCGATCGGGTTGCCGAGCGGGTCGACGACGCGACCGAGGTAGCCGTCGCCGACGCCCACGGAGAGGACCTCGCCGGTGCGGGTGACCTGCTGGCCCTCCTCGACGCCGGAGAAGTCGCCGAGCACGACGACGCCGATCTCGTTCTCGTCGAGGTTCTGCGCAAGGCCCAGGGTGCCGTCCGCGAACGTCACGAGCTCGTTCGCCATGACACCCGGCAGGCCCTCGACGTGCGCGATGCCGTCGGCGGCGTCGATGACCGAGCCGACCTCGGCGGCCGCAGCCCCCGTGGGCTCGTAGGCCGCGGCGAAGTCCTTCAGTGCGTCACGGATGACGTCGGGGCTGATGGAGATGTCTGCCATTGTCTTCCTTCGTTCGTGGGGCCTTCGCCCCGAAAGTCTCCGCCCCGGGAGGGCGGGAAGTCGTTAGCCCGCCAGCCGCTGGCGGAGGTCGGCGATGCGGCTGGCGATGCTGGCGTCGATGAGGTCGTCGGCGACCTGCACCCGCACGCCCCCCACGATCGTCGGATCGACCACGGTGTTCAAGGTCACCGGCGTGCCGTAGCGCGCGGTGAGGGCGGAGACGAGCCGCTCGGACTGCGCGGCGCTGAGCGGCGCCGCGGCGGTCACGGTGGCGACCGTGCGTCCGCGCTGGTCCGCGACCACGTCGCGCGCGTCGTCGAGCAGCTGCCGGAGGCGGCGACCGCGGCTCGACCGCACCAGGGCCGTCACGATGAGCGCCGTCGCCTCGCTGACCCGTCCACCGAGGATGGCGGAGACGAGGGAGCCCTTCGCGCCCGCGTCGCCGATCCGGCTGCCGAGCGCGAGCTCGAGCTCCGGGTTGTCGGTGACGACGCGGGACACCTGGAAGATCTCGCGCTC
>JAEZSU010000326.1 GCA_023421635.1 Actinomycetes bacterium
CTGCTGCAGCTCCCGGACGATGGCGTCGGCGTCGACGACCACGGCGCCGTGCGCCGCGAGCCGCTCGGCCACCGTGGACTTGCCGGCGGCGATGCCGCCGGTGAGCGCGATGAGAGGCATGCCTTCATTCTCCCCGCGCCGAGGGCGCCGCCCCGAACACGACGGTCGTCTCCGGATGCTGCGCCGCCCGACCGGCGGCCAGGCGCGCGTGTCGGATCAGCTCGCCCGGCGCGTACCCCACGCCCTCGCTGAGGGCGACCCCCACACCGACCACGGGGATCACGGCGCCCGTGATCGCCCCAAGGGTGTCGAACAGCCCGCGGTAGATCGCCGCCGCCTGACGGCGGGCTTCCGCGGCGGTCGTCGGCACGATGACCACCAGCAGGCCGTCGCGATCGTCCTCGCCGACCAGCGCGTTGGCCGGCGCGAAACGCCGCACCCCCTGCCGGCACGCGTGCTCGATCTCCGATGCGGCGTCCGCCCCGAACGCACCCGAGATCTCACGGAGGTCCTCGATGCGCACCGCGATCACGCCGACGAGGTCGTTGCGCCATCCGGCGCGTTCCACCACGTCGCCGAGCGCGGCCGCGAAGGTCTCTTGCGGGACGACGCCGTCGTGGGCCACGTCGCCCGGCGGCAGGATGGCAGGCAGCGTCGGGGCCGACGCTCGCAGCACAGAGGTCACGACGACGGCGACGACCGTGAGCACGATCGTGACGATGCTGCTCGTCTCCGCGCCGAAGAGCGTGTCGAACAGCCTCGCGTCGGGACCGGCGAGCACGGAGGCGATCAGCCGTGCCGCGCAGAACAGGGCCACCGCTGCCAGTACGACCGCGAGCGGCCAGCCGCTGCGGAGCCGACCGAGCGGACGCCGGACGGTCTCCACCGCCGCCATGCAGGCGAAGGCAGCGACCGCGAGTCCGGTCAAGGGTGTCGCCACCCAGCCACCGGCATCCGTGCCCGCGATCGCGACGGCACCTCCGACCACGAGCGCCGCAGCGACGACCGCGATGCCCGGCAGGCGCAACCCCCGTCCGTTGAACCGTCGCGACCCGAGCCACATGCACCCGATCGCTGCGACGAACAGGCCGTTGCCGGCGGCCACGGCGGCCCTGCCCCCGTCGCCGGAGGCCCACATCGTGTACGCGACGGTCGTCGCCATCCCCGCCAGGAACGCCACGGACCACAGCCTCCCCGCCCCCGCGTCCCGACGCAGGAGCGTCTCCGCGATGAAGGCGACGCCGGCTGCGTTGCACACGATCGCCGTCATCAGCGCGGCGGTGAACAGATCGACCGTCATGCCCTCTCCCCCGCCCTCGGTCCGGCGGGCACCTGCACCATGAACGTCGATCCGACCCCGGCCGCGCTCTGGAACGTGATGTCGCCGTTGTGGGCGCGGACGATGTCGCGGCTGATCGAGAGGCCGAGCCCCGTGCCGTCGATCCCGGTCCGGGCCCGGAAGAACCGCTGGAACAGTCGGTCCTGATCCCGTTCCGAGATCCCCAGCCCGGTGTCGCGCACGAGGATCCAGCTCGAGGCGCCATCCGTCGTGGTCCCGAGCGTCACCTGACCTCCCTCCCGGTTGTACTTGACCGCGTTGCTGAGGAGGTTGTCCACGACCTGCCGCAGTCGGAGCGGATCCGCGTAGGCGCGGGCCGGCTCGATGCCCTCCGTCGTGATCGTCACGGACCGCTCTGCGGCCATCGCGGCCGCGGCCTCGGCCGCGGCCCGCACGATCTCGGCCAGGTCGACGTCTTCGGGAGAGATGGTCATGTCGACCGAGAGGCGCGACGAGCTGGAGGCAGCGAGGATGTCGGCGACGATCTCCAGCAGCCGCTCGCCGTTCTTCGCCGCCACCTCGAGGTCGCGCCGCGCGTCCTCGGGGCGGTCGAGGTGGTCCATCGCGAGGTCGATGTACCCGAGGACCGACGTGAGCGGTGTCCGCAGCTCGTGCGACACCGAGGCGACCAGCCGGTCGCGCGCCTTGAGCGCGGTCATCTCGCCGGTCACGTCGCGGGCCACCAGCACGCTGCCCGCCTGGCGGCCGGCGTCGTCGAAGAGGCGCCTCGCCGCCACGCTCAGCGCGCGCCGTTCCCCGTCGGCGGGCCCGTACCAGAGCACGAGATTGTCGAAGACCTCGCCCCGGCGGGCGCGGTGCAGCGGCCGATCCTCCGGCGGCACCGCCGTCACGCCGTCCGCGCGCGCGACCTCGGCGTCCGGATGCTCCGCCGCGAGGTCGGGAATGCGGCGCTGCAACCGTCCCTGCGCCTCGTTGACGACGGAGATGGAACCGTCCTCTGCGAGCCGGACGACGCCGAAGTCCACGGCGTCGAGCACCTCGGCGATCACCTGTTCGTGTCGCTGCGCGGCCCCGAGCGCGCCTCGCAGCATCTCCGCCTGCCGGTCGAGGAGCGACTGCTGCGCGACGAAGCGGCGCGTGCTGACGTAGCTCGTCGCGGAGACGGCGAGGATGATGCTCGGCAGCAGGAACACGGCGTAGGTCCAGGTGCCGCTGGGCGTGAGGAACACGAGCGTCAGATACGTGCCGGTGATGAGGACGAGCTGCAGCACGAAGCAGACCGTGCCGAGTGCTGCGAGCCACATCGCGGGGATCACCCAGAGCATCCCGATGCCGCCGTTCGGTTCCGCCCAGCGCAGCAGAGCGATCGCCCAGATGTCGGCGAGGGGCACGAGGACCACCCAGCCGCGTGCGATGCGGTTCCACGGGATGAGCAGCGTGGCGGCGGCGCCGGCGAGGATGACCAGGGTGCCGGCAAGGAATGCCCCGCGCCGTTCTTCCTCACCCGACATCAGTGCGAACGCGGCGACGAGCAGCACGAGCGCCGAGAGCAGGAACTGGTTCAGGACGGCCGAGCGGCCACGGGAGCGTTCCGCGTGGGTGCGTGCGGGACCGGCGAACCGCCGACGCAGGTACGTGGTGACCGAACGCACCGCGGCGGCGGGTGGTGTCGCGTCGGCGTCGGGTGGCGCGGCGTGCATACCGCGACGTTAGCGCCTCGGTCCCGCTCCGCGCGTGATCACTCGACGACGGGTACGCGCGCGACGGCGAACTCCACCGAGGACTCGTCGTTGGCGGCTGCGGCCAGCGCCGCCGCGTTCGCGCCGGCCATCAGCGCGTCGGCGTCGTAGCCGACCGTCTGACTCAGTGCCACACCGACGCCGATCCCGGGCAGCACGACGTCGCGACCGGCGATGAAGTCCTGCACGATCCCGCGGTAGAGCAGGCCCGCCTGCCGGCGCGCATCGGCCTGGCTGGCGGCGAGCGACGCGACGAAGATCACGGTGGGGCCGGGGCCATCGCCGACCAGCGCGATCGGCGATGCGAAACGGCGGGCGGAGCGCCGCAGCGCCAGGGTCATCTCTTCGGAGATGTCGCCGCCGAATGCGCTCGCGATCGCGTCGAGCGCGTCGATCCGGGCGGCGATGACGGCCACGTTCTCCATGCGCGCGGTGGAACGCCGGAGGAGCGCCCGCAGATGCGCGCGGAACTCGCCCGCAGCGAGCACCTCGTCCACCCGCGGCACGACGCTGTGTCCGGGCGCGCCGGCGATCGAGGCTCGCAGGACGAACAGGCAGATGGCGAACACGAGCCCCACGGTGACCGTCATGAGATTGTTCGCGGTCGGCCCGAACCACTCCGCCGCGAGCTCGGACTCGGGGCCGACGATGACGGCGGTCACGGCGCGTGCCAGGGCGAACAGGCCGTGCGCAGTCGCGGCACCCGCCGCGACCCATGTGATCCGCATCCGGCGCAGCGCGCCGCGCATCGCGCTCGCGGCCCCCCACAGCATGAGGCCACCCACGGCAGCCCACGTCCACGGCTGGGCGATGCTCCCGCTCCCCGCGACCGCAGCCGCGATCGTCACGGCCATGCACAACAGGGCCAGCGCGGTGACGGCGAACGCCGGGCCCTCGAGTGGTCTCGGCTGGTACGACAGGAAGCCCAGCGTGTAGCACCCGGCAGCGCCGACCGTGGCGCCCTGCGCGATGGCGAGGGCGACGACGGCGCCCCAGGAACCGTCCCCGCCCGTCCACCACACGAAGTACGACACGATCCCGAGGACGATCAGCAGGAACCCGAACGCCCACAGCCGCGCGCCCGAGCGGTCGCGCCGGGCGATCGAGGTGGCCAGGTACAGCAGCGACGTCGTGAGCAGCACGGCGCTGGCGACGACGGCGACGGTGTCCGGGTCGAGGAACGTCATGCGCGCACCCCCGGCATCCGTCCTCCGTCGTGCACGGTGAGCGTGTCCCGACCCTCGGCGGTGGCCGGGAGCACGACCGTGAACGTGGACCCGTGCCCGACGGCGCTCGTCACGGTGACGTCGCCGCCGTGCGCCTGCACGAGCTGCCTGCTGATCGCGAGGCCGAGGCCCGTGCCGGTCGTGTTCTCGCCTTCGGCGCGGAAGAACCGCTGGAACAACCGCTGGAGGTCCGTCTCGGACAGGCCGATGCCGGTGTCCGTGACGGTCACCGTCGTCTCGTGGCCGTCGCTGGCGGTGGCCAGCGAGACGGTGCCACCGTCGCGGTTGTACTTGACCGCGTTGCTGACGAGGTTGTCGATCACCTGGCGCATGCGCAGCGGATCGGCGTAGGCGGGTGCGCTGTGGACGCCCTCCACCTCGATGTGGATGGCACGTTCCGCCGCCTGCGGGCGCCACGCCTCCCCCGCTGCGCGGACGAGATCGGCGATGTCGATGCTCTGCTGCGAGATGGTCATGTCGGCGTTCATCTGGGAACGGCTGGACGCGGTGAGGATGTCCGAGACGATCTCCAGGAGGCGTGCCGCGTTCCGCTCGGCCACCTCGAGGTTCGCGCGGGCACGGGGCGGCACCTCGGGGTCGTCGACCGCGAGTTCGAGATAGCCGATGATCGAGGTGAGCGGCGTCCGCAGTTCGTGCGAGACGGATGAGACCAGCGAGTCACGTGCGCGCAGCGCGGTCAGCTCGCTCGTGACGTCGCGAGACACGATCACCGCTCCGCTGTCCGAGCCGTCGACCGCGTAGGTGCGTCGTGCCGTCACGCTCAGTGCGCGGCGTCGACCAGACCCTTCCGCGCCGAACCAGACGATCTGGTTGTCGAAGACCTCGCCTCGCGCCGCACGCGCGAACGGGATCTCCTCCCGCGGAAGCGGGGTGACGCCGTCGGCGGCGAACACGGCGTCGGTGTCGGGTCCGGAGAGGTCGACGGTGCGCACGGCGCGCTGGAGCCGGGCGTGGGCCTCGTTGGTGATCGTGGTGCTGCCGTCCGCCGCGATGCGGATCACGCCGAAGTCGACGGTGTCCAGCACCTCCGCCAGCAGCTCCTCCTGCCGTTGCGCGCGGCGCAGGGTGCGGCCCATCGTGCGGGTCTGCCGTTCGAACAGGACGTGCTGGACGGCGAGGCGCCGCGAGAGGAAGAGCCCGATCGTCGAGACGAGAACCGTGATGATGAGGAGGCTGAGGAGCGAATACGTGGAGTTCCCGCCCGGCGAGGTGAGCGCGGCGAGGAGGATCACGAGCGGGACCAGGACGACGCTGAGGAGGTAGCCGATCAGCCCGAAGTAGACCGCCATCCACGTCGCCGGCAGCAGGTACATGAGGCTGAGTCCGGCGGTCGGGTCGCTCTGGCGCATGAAGGTGATCCCGACGACGTCGACGAGCGGCACCGCGACCATCGCCCAGGGGTGCGCGCGTCCCCATGGCACCAGGACCGCCGCGCAGCCGGCGCCGAGGATCAGCAGCGCGCCGATGGAGAAAGGACTCATGTCGCCCCGCAGGGGCATGAACACGACGAGCACGGAGAAGACGATCACGATCACGCACAGGGACAGCTGCAGCGTGATGCCGGTCCGTGTACGGGCGCTCGAGAGGTACGGCGGGAGGGCGACTGCGCGGGACGCGCGCTCGCGCCACGCCTGGCGTCCGCCGCCGGGAACCGGCGACGCCTCTCGGGAACTCATACCTCGACGTTAGCGCGCCGTGCGGTCCGGGGTCTGCGCGCCGTGCCCCGCGTCCCCCGAAGAGGGGACGTCGCCCGTCGCGTCACGCAGATCCTCCTGCCGCGACGCCTCGAGCAGCGCCCGCTCCCGCGGGTACGCCGGAACGAGGAACGCGACCATCGCAGCGCCGACGAGTATCGCGAGGGCGCCGACCAGATACGCCCAGAGCGCGCCGGTCACCAGGCTCTCCCTCGCGCCGGTCAGGATCGCGTCGCGGTACTGCGGGTGCTGATCGGCCACGTGCAGCGCGGAGGCGAACGAGGCCTGCAGCGCACGGACGACGTCCGCGGACACGGTCGCGGCCTCGCTGCTGGCCGCGATCGCGCGGGCGAACGCGTGCGCGAAGCCCGCAGTCAGGATGGCGCCGAGGAGCGCCTGCATGATCGAACCGCCGAGGTCGCGCTGCAGATCGGACGTCGCGGCGGCCATGCCCACGCGGCGGACGGGGGTCGAGTCGGTGAGCGCCCGGGAGGCGGGGGTCATGGCGAACGCGGCGCCGCACCCGATCACGAAGAAGCCGCATCCGACCAGCCAGTACGGCGTGTCCTGACGCCAGAGGAGCGTGGTGAGGAACCCCGCGAACACGAGCCCGTATCCGGCGAGCATGGTCGCCCTGGTGCCGCGCGCGCTCACCAGCCGCGCCGACAGCGGTGCGGTCAGCAGCAGGCCGACCGCTGCGGGGACCACCGAGAGCCCGGCCTGGAGCGTGTCGTAGCCGAGCACGTTCTGCAGGAACTGCTGTCCGACGAACATGGCGCCCATGAGCGAACCGAACACGATCATGCCCGCGACCGCGGGCACCCAGAACATGCGGCGCCGCGCGACCCGCAGGTCGTACAACGGGGATGCCGCGGTGCGCTGCCGCCAGACGAACAGGGCTGCGAGGACCGCGGCGGCACCGAGGAGCCCCGCGCCCGCCGCCGTCTCCCCCGGTGCGACCACGATGCTCACCCCGACGACGAAGCTCGCCACCGCGAACACCGAGAGCACGCCGCCCAGGTGGTCGACCGGATCCGACGATTCCGCGACGTGCGCCGGGACCGCCACCGCCACCAGGACCAGGCCGGCCAACGCGATCGGCGCGGCGAGCAGGAACGCCGAGCCCCACCACAAGGCTTCCAGGAGAAGCCCGGCCGCCACCGAACCAGCCACGCTCGCCATGGCGCTCACGCTCGACCACAGCGCGATCGCGCGCGTGCGCGCGGGACCCGGCGCCCACAGTGCGGTGATGAGCGAGAGCGTGGTCGGATAGGCCATGCCCGCCGCGATCCCGGTGAACACCCGGGCGGCGACGAGCAGTTCGACGGTGGGTGCGAAGGCCGCGAGGATGCTGCCGACCACCGTGAGCGCGAGTCCGAGCAGGAGGAGCTGCTTGCGGCCGTAACGGTCGGCGACCGCACCGAGGTAGAGCACCGACATCGCGAGGCCCAGCGAGCACCCGATCGCGACGAGGTTCAGCTCGGTCTGGCCTGCGCCGAACGCATCCCCGATGTCCGGCAGCGCGATGTTCGCCGCGGCGAGGTTGATGTTGCACACCAGCGCGCCCAGGACGAGGGCGCCGAGGACGAGTCCCTGGCGGCGCGGGGCCTCGCTCATGCGTCGTCGCCGAGGATCGGGGTGCCCTGGTGGAAGAGGATGCGGGGGCCCTCGGCGGTGAGTCGCCACAGCGAGGAGCGGCGTACCCCGCCGTAGAGGTAGGTCAGCAGCAGCAGGTCCGTGTCGATCCGTCGGACGAACGGTTCCCGCAGCGACCCGCCGGTGAGCTGCGGGTCGGCCGCGAGCGCGACGATGATCGCCTCCCTCGTCCAGTGGGTGCCGGACTGCCCGATCTCGCTGAACTCCGGGTCGAGCAGTTCGTCCACCGCGTTCGCGTCGGCACGGACACGGGGGTCGAGCAGGCGCTCCTCCGCGGCGATCACGATCGCGGCGTCGGCGTCCTCGGCGGTCATGCGCACAGACTAGCGCCGCGCCGGAGACGACGAGAGGGCCGGAACCCGAAGGTCCCGGCCCTCTCGAGAGAAGGGTCAGCCGATCAACGGCCGGAGAGCTTCTCCCGGAGGGCTGCCAGCGCCTCGTCATCGGCGAGCGTGCCGATCGGGCTGGACTCGCTCGAGTAGGAGCTGCCGGCGTCGACGCCACCGACGTTGTTCGCCTCGGCCTCGAGAGCCTTGGCGACCTGCGCCTTGTGGGCCTCCCAGCGGGCCTGGGCGGCGGCGTACTCGGCCTCCCACGCGATGCGCTGCTCGTCGAAGCCTTCCTTCCACTGGCCGGTCTCCGCGTCGAAGCCCTCGGGGTACTTGTACTCCCCGTTCTCGTCGTACTCGGTGACCATGCCGTAGAGGGCCGGGTCGAACTCGGTGCCCTGCGGGTCGACGGCCTCGTTCGCCTGCTTGAGCGACAGCGAGATGCGACGGCGCTCGAGGTCGATGTCGATGACCTTGACGAACACCTCTTCGCCGACCGAGACGACCTGCTCGGCGAGCTCGACGTGCTTGCCGGAGAGCTCGGAGATGTGCACGAGGCCCTCGATGCCGTCGGCGACGCGGACGAACGCACCGAACGGGACGAGCTTGGTGACCTTGCCCGGTGCGATCTGACCGATCGCGTGGGTGCGGGCGAAGACCTGCCACGGGTCCTCCTGCGTCGCCTTGAGCGACAGCGAGACGCGCTCGCGGTCGAGGTCGACCTCGAGGATCTCGACGGTGACCTCCTGGCCCACCTCGACGACCTCGGAGGCGTGCTCGATGTGCTTCCAGGACAGCTCGGAGACGTGGACGAGACCGTCGACGCCACCGAGGTCCACGAAGGCACCGAAGTTGACGATCGAGGAGACCGTGCCCTTGCGGACCTGGCCCTTGTGCAGGTTGTTGAGGAAGTTGGAGCGGGACTCCGACTGCGTCTGCTCGAGCAGGGCGCGGCGGGACAGGACCACGTTGTTGCGGTTCTTGTCCAGCTCCAGGATCTTCGCCTCGAGCTCCTGGCCGAGGTACGGCGTCAGGTCGCGGACGCGGCGCAGCTCGATGAGCGAGGCGGGGAGGAAGCCGCGCAGGCCGATGTCGACGATGAGGCCACCCTTGACGACCTCGATGACCGAACCGGTGACGACGCCGTCGTTCTCCTTGATCTTCTCCACATCGCCCCAGGCGCGCTCGTACTGCGCACGCTTCTTGGAGAGGATGAGGCGGCCCTCCTTGTCCTCCTTCTGGAGGACAAGGGCCTCGACCTGGTCGCCGACCTTGACGACCTCGTTGGGGTCGACGTCGTGCTTGATCGAAAGCTCGCGGGAGGGGATGACACCCTCGGTCTTGTAACCGACGTCGAGGAGGACCTCGTCACGGTCGATCTTCACCACGGTGCCTTCGATGAGGTCACCGTCGTTGAAGAACTTCAGCGTCTTCTCGACCGCGGCCAGGAAGTCCTCAGCAGATCCGATGTCATTGATGGCGACCTGCTTGATGGCCGGGGCGGTCGTTGCGGTAGTCATGTAGTGGGTTGTCCTTGTTGGGTTGAAGGTCGGGCTCCGGCACGTGCGGATGCTCGGGCGGAGCGAAGCGGATTGGTGTTGCGACGTCATCGACGCGCGCGACGAAGCGCCGCAGTCGAGTGACGTTCAAGGATAGCAGACGGCACCCACACGAGACCGGGACCTCCGGCCTCACTCGCGGAAGTCGTCCGGCTCCACGTCGTCGAGGAAGCGATGGAACTCCTCGACGGCCTCTTCGGCCTCCGGGGCGATGAGGACGTCGGCGATCCCGGCATCCTCCATGACCCCGTCGTCGACGAAGATCGGGGCGTCGGCGCGGGAGGCGAGCGCGACCGCGTCGGAGGGGCGCGCGTCGATGACGCGGGGCCCCGCCGGGGTCATGAGGGTGATCTCGGCGAAGAACGTGCCGCCGTCGAGCCGGGTCACCTCGACCCGTTCCACCAGTGACTCCAGCTGCGTCAGCATCGCGATCATGAGGTCGTGGGCGAGCGGACGTGGCACCGGCGCCTTCTCCACCGCGACCAGGATGGAACTCGCCTCCTGCGCGCCGATCCAGATCGGGAGGATCCTGCCCACGCCGGGAAGTGCGCCCACCGGTTTGAGAAGGACGACATGCTGCTCGGTGGCATCGAGCGCGACGCCGGCCACGCGGACATGGACCATGGCGATTCCCTCCGTCCGATGCTGCGAGCCTTGTCCGCCCCGGTGCCGCTGTCAACCGCCGGGACCCTGACCTTCGGCTCACCTAGCGTGGCCGCGTGCCCCCC